>NZ_DHYX01000048.1:166-4986 GCF_002414285.1 Clostridium sp. UBA5119
CGTCCTCCTCCACCATATAAGACACTAAGTTTACTTAGTGTCTTATTTTTAATAAAATATAAAATACGAATTTAATAAGTATTTTATAATAATTGAATAAACATTTTTATTAAGTTTAAAATATATTTAATGACATATAGAAAATTATTATAATGGTAAATGTTAATTATTTATATTAATAGATAAGTGTGTTGACAGTTAAATTTCCCTATGCTATTATCTATGTATAAATTAATAATATAACTCTTATCAAGAGTGGTGGAGGGACAAAGGCCCAATGAAACCCAGCAACCGGCTATTAAAAGCAATGGTGCCAATTCCTGCAGTATTTTCTGCAAGATAAGAAAGTTTAGTTTGAAATATACTAACCTCTTCTTGTCTTATAAGAAGAGGTTTTAATTTTAAGTGTCGGTAATATTTAAATACTTAAGGAGGAAAATTCAATGAGAAGATTATTTACGTCAGAATCAGTAACTGAAGGACATCCAGATAAAATGTGTGATCAGATATCTGATTCAATACTAGATGCCATATTAGAAAAAGATCCAAATGCCAGGGTAGCTTGTGAAACTGCAACTACTACAGGAATGGTTCTTGTAATGGGAGAAATAAGTACAAACTGCTATGTAGACTTCCAAAAGGTTGTTAGGAATACAGTTGAAGAAATTGGATACAATAGAGCAAAATATGGATTTGATTGCAATACATGCTCAGTATTAACATCTATAGATGAGCAATCAGGTGATATTGCTATGGGAGTTGATGAAGCTTTAGAAAGTAAAGCAGGTCAAATGAACAATGATGAAGCTACAGGTGCTGGAGATCAAGGTATGATGTTCGGATTTGCTACAAATGAAACTGAAGAATATATGCCTCTTCCAATTGCTATGGCTCACAAATTATCAAGAAGACTAGCAGAAGTAAGAAAAAATGGAACTTTATCTTACTTAAGACCAGATGGAAAAACTCAAGTAACTGTAGAGTATGAAGACAATAAGCCAGTTAGAATAGATACTATAGTAATTTCAACTCAGCATTGTCCAGATGTTACAAGAGAACAAATTGAGAAGGATTTAAAAGAGCATGTTATAGCTCCGATAGTACCTGCTGATTTATTAGATGCAAGCACAAAATACTATATAAATCCTACAGGTAGATTTGTTATTGGAGGACCTCAAGGAGACTCAGGTCTTACAGGTAGAAAAATAATAGTAGATACCTATGGTGGATCTGGTAGACATGGCGGTGGAGCTTTCTCAGGAAAAGACCCAACAAAGGTAGATAGATCTGCTGCTTATGCATCAAGATGGGTAGCTAAAAACTTAGTAGCTGCTGGTGTCGCTGATAAGCTAGAAATACAACTTGCATATGCTATTGGTGTTGCTAGACCAGTATCTATACAAATTGATACTTTTGGAACTGGAAAACTTTCTGAAGATAAAATAGTAGATATAGTTAATAGAGTTTTTGATTTAAGACCATCATCTATTATAAAAGAATTAGATTTAAGAAGACCTATATACAAACAAACTGCTGCTTATGGTCACTTTGGAAGAAATGACTTAAACCTACCATGGGAGCAATTAAATAAGGTTGAAGAAATAAAGAAATATATATAAGTAATTAAAAATATATATTTATAAATAAGAATCCACACTAACAATATGATTTGTTAGTGTGGATTTTTTTAACTATATAACCCGAATTAATGATTTGGAGTTCAGCGAAGGTACTGAGTGGAGTTTGGCTTAAAGGGTTATAATTAAGTGTATATGGTGTATGAGATTTAACAAGGATAATTATTTTTACTTTAAACTGAGTAATATTACTAAATTTTATTATATTGTTAATATATATGAGATATAATTTGGTATAATAATAGTTATAGATAGATAATAATAGGTATTAGGAGAGATTTTATGATAACCATTGAAGGGATAGTTGAAACAGTTGTATTTAGAAATGATGATAATGGGTATACAATATGTAAACTAAGGTGTGATAAGGAAGTTGTCACCATTGTTGGAACAATACCATTTATAAATGAATCCCAAGAATATAGTGTTCAAGGAGAGTGGACTGTTCATCCTAAGTTTGGTAAGCAGTTTAAAATAGAAAGTATACATGAAATAATACCTACAACTACTAGTGGCATCGAAAAATATTTAGCTAGTGGAGTCATTGAAGGGATAGGGAAGGTTACAGCAAAAAAAATAGTAGAATTTTTTGGAGAAGATACAATAAAAATATTAGATAGTAATATAGAAAAGCTTGAAGAGATTCCTGGCATAGGTAAAAAGAGAATAAATACCATTATGAAATCTTATTTAGAGCAGAGGGTTACTAAGGATATTATTATTTTCTTTCAAAGTTACAGCATAACTGTTAATATGGCCATGAAGATTTACAAGAAGTTTGGAGTTAACTGCATAAATATAGTTAAGGATAATCCATATATATTAACAGAATACATAAGTGGAATTGGGTTTAGAACAGCGGATTCCATAGCTAAGAGCTTGGGTATAGAGAAGGACTCTCTATTTAGAATAAAAAGTGGAGTTATATACATAATTAATGAATTTTGTGCTATAGGAAATACCTTTATACCTATGGATAGATTAAGAGATAAGGGAATGAAACTTCTGGAGATAAACAGTGAGAAATTTGATGAAGGAGTTTATGAGCTGATAATTGATGGAAAGATTAAGGTAGAGGTAGTAGATAATATAGATGCGGTATATAATATGTCCTATCTTTATCTAGAAATGTCTATAACACGTAAAATAGTAGAACTAGCCACTACTAACTATGATAAATTAAGTTTAAATGCAAATGAGAAAATTAAAGACTTTGAAAGTAAAGCAAATATTAAATTAGCCAATTCTCAAAAAGAAGCTATAGAGGGTGCTTTTTTTAATGGGATAGAGGTTATAACAGGGGGACCCGGAACAGGAAAGACAACAATTATAAATTGTATTGTAAGTATTTTTGAGAGTTTAGGACTTAAGGTATTTATGGCTGCACCTACAGGAAGGGCAGCGAAAAGGATGGCTGAAGCTACAGGTAGAGAAGCAAAAACTATCCATAGACTTTTGGAAATAGGAAGTTATAGTGAAGAAGAGGTAGATGAAATAGAAAATGAAACATCTGCCATAGAGTGTGATGTTTTAATAGTGGATGAAGCATCTATGGTAGATATAAGTCTTATGAATGCTCTTTTAAAAGCAATGCAGGTAGGAACTAGACTAATAATAGTAGGAGATGTGGATCAGTTACCATCAGTGGGACCAGGAAATGTTCTTAGGGATATTATAGAAAGCGATGCAGTAAAAGTAGTAAGACTTAATGAGATATTTAGACAAGGGCAAGAAAGTATGATAGTACAAAATGCCCACTTAATAAATGAAGGAAAGATGCCTATTTTAAATACCAAAAATAGTGATTTCTATCTTGAAAGAGCTGCAGATAGTGAAGTTATGTTAGAAAAAATCATTGGATTAGTGAAAACAAGACTTCCTAAGTTTAATGTGCAATGGGATAGTGTTAGAGATATACAGGTATTATCACCTATGCGTAAGGGAATTATGGGAATAGATAATTTAAATATACAACTTCAGCAAGTGTTAAATCCTAAAAGTAAAGATAAGGATGAAGTTGAGATTAAAGATATGATTTTTAGAGTAGGAGATAAGGTTATGCAAATTAAAAATAACTATACTCTAAAGTGGAGCAAAAATAATTCCAGTGAAGAAGGTAAGGGTGTATTTAATGGAGATGTAGGGTATATAACAGAAATTAATGAGGATGAGGATAAGATTACTGTATGCTTTGAAGATGATAAAATCGTAGAATATGAGGAAAGCGACTTAGATGAAATAACTTTAGCTTATGCAGTTACTATCCATAAGAGCCAAGGAAGTGAATTTCCTGTAGTTATTATGCCTATGTTTATGGGACCACCACTACTGATGAATAGAAATTTACTTTACACTGGAATAACCAGGGCTAAGAAGTTAGTGGTATTGGTAGGTAATTCTAAAGTGGTTGAATTTATGAAAGATAACAATAGAAGTTTTGAGAGATATTCAGGACTTAAATGGAGAATAAGAGAGATAATTCATATGTAGGTAGGAGAGAGTTTATGTCATTTATAAAAACCAATAGAGAGATAGTGAAGGCATCAAAGAAATCTATAGAAGATACCATATTAGATGGTGTTAAAAAGAAGTTGCATAAAATAAATATAATTTCTTCATTAAATAATAAAAAACAAATTTTTAATAAGGTATTTAACTGGTGTTTTAAAGAAAATAAAAAGATATTATATATAATAAATACAGATATAGAAGAGGTAAAGATATTAGGATTGATTAATAAAAATCTTATAAATTCTATTGAAGGTGAGAATGATATAGCATATACAGATAAAGTTAATATATGTACCCACAGTAGAGCCTTATACTTAAAGGAGAGATTTGACTTTATTATATATGATGAAATAAATTCTAGGCCTATATATAGTAATGAGTCTATAAATAAGCTAGTGGAGTATGTCTGTAATAACTATGGAACTATGATTAGTTATTCCATGGAACCAGTATTTAATAATGAGTTAATATTATATAATTTAAGAAAAGATAAACAAGTTCCTATTGCTGAACCTAGGGTTATGGTAACTAGAGTAAATATAGAAGAAGAAATACCTATGAGTGTATATGAATACCTAGAGTGGTCAATAAATACTAATAAGAAGGTTTTAATATATACTCCAGATGATGAGAAAACTCATAAGGTTTATAATTATCTTTCTAATATAGACC
>NZ_DHYX01000048.1:5002-55941 GCF_002414285.1 Clostridium sp. UBA5119
ATAAGGATTTGATTTATATATCTAGCAAGATAAATAGAAGATCTATGGCAGAGCGAGAAGAGGTTATTTTTCTTTGTAATAGTGAAACTGAGGATATGGATAGATGTAAAAATATTTTAAGGGAGTTAAATAAAAGAGCTTGGGAAGAGGGAGTTTTGAAATTATAAAACAGATAGTAGATAATATATTGTCCACTATATATGGGATAGATGATAAATGTATAATATGTGATGAGTATGAAGATAAGGATTATATTTGTAAAAAATGTAAAAAGAGCATTAATATAATTAATATAGAATCCTCAATAACTCACCAAGATGAGGAATTTATAAGCTATTCTTTAGGATTCTACGGCTATGAATTAAAGAAATTGATTTTAAAACTTAAATACAATAAGAGTTTTTTAGCAGGAAAAATATTAGCAGGTTATATGAGTGATTTCATATTAGAAAATTTGAAGGATAAGGTAGATATATTAACCTTTATTCCAAGTAGTAAATCTGCTTTAAAAAGTAGAGGGTTTAATCAATGTGAAGTACTTTGTAAATATATAAGTAAAAATTGCAAAATTCCTTACAAGGAATTGCTTTATAAAGCAAGTGATAGTGCAGATCAAATTGGATTAGACAATATAAAAAGATGGGAAAATATAAAGGATTCTTTTATAGTTAAAAATAAAAAAGAAATAGAAGAAAAGAGAGTGCTCATTATCGATGATGTAATTACATCTGGAGCTACAGCTTTTTATGCGGCGAAAGCTATTAAGGAAATAAAGGCCAATGAAGTTTTTATATTGACAGTGGCGAAAAGTAGAGTATAATATAAGAGTCGGGTTTGTGGTTGAAAGTCGATGCCAGTCGCAGGCGAAACGATCCACGTAAATTAAATAAAATGTTTAATGAGCNNAGAGGTAAGTCCTACCGCTTTAATGCGAGAGAGTTAGTAGTGAGAGGGTAATTCTGGGTAGCAAAAGCTCCAGTAGGCGAGTGTGGGGTCAAAGACCAGGTCAAACGACATAAAGTGCCCTGTTTTTAAGGGTTTGCAGGTTTACGGACCTGCACTTTTTTTATATTTTTTAAGAATTCCCGACCTATTCCCCACCTATAAATCATAAATGACATCTATTTAGGTACACTTATCCTATAATTTTGAAGAGCTTTCTTAGTGTTTTCTTTATTTATATGGGTGTAAATCTTATGAGTAATCCCAGAACCTTTTTTATGACCAACTATAGCTTGTATAATAGGCTCAGGAACACCGTCAGTAGCCATCTTAGTTATAAAATGTATGTCTTAGTTTGTGAAACGGTCTATAAGGTATTTCAAATTCACTAAGAGCTTTTCCCATTGTCATATTAAATATCTCTTACTCAAAACATCACCTAGTGGATTAGTAAAAACAAAATTATATTTATTATCATAAAGTCCTCCAACTTTAAGTTTACCCTTATTATTTTGAGCTTTAGCTACCTTCCACATATCATCAAAATTCTTTGTATAATCTATATCTCTTACAGAGCTTAAAGCTTTAGGTATTGTTATTTTAAAACTACCACCGATAGCATTTCCATTTTCATCAAAGTCTTTCGTATATATTACAGATTTACTTATGTGTAAAATCCTTCTTTTTAAGTCTACATAATCCCAACTTAATGCCAATATTTCTCCTTCATGCATTCCAAGGCTAAAACCAAGATAAGTTATTCTAGCTATGTGTCCCATATGGATAATTAAGAATTCTATCCTGTTCTTCGGAAGTAAATATTTCTATCTTTGCTGAAATCTTTTCTTTTAAATAATATATTTGTCCAGGAACTTTTAAGCTAACACAAGGATTTTTCAATAGTGCATAAATTTCAATCTGATAGTTAAAGAATCTTTTTAGAAGCTTATATATTTTAGCGAGTAGAAGATAGTTCCTTACCTTACTATGAAGATTGTTTAAAAATGTTTGAATCATTATAGATTTTATATCTTTAATTTTTTTTATACCAATACTAGAATTTTTAATATAAAGCCTATAAATAGATTCATATGTTTCAAATGTACTTGTTTTAATACCAATAGTCATTATGAAGTGTACCCTGTCAAGTAGATAAGGTAAATAAGAAGTTATATGATACGTTTATAGCTTGTTACTAATATCATATTTTATGTATTAAGCAAAGAGACATATAATTAATTTAAGTATATATATGTTTAGTCATAATCTTTATTAGTTGTATAGTTGTATTTAACAGACATTAAGAGTAGTAATTATACAGCTATAATTACTACTCTTAATACTTTTGAATAAATTTTAGGTAATACATAAGTTAATATTTTTAAATATTAATAGAGTAACATTAGTATTTAAATTTAAAAGAAAATATTAAACCAATAGTAAGATTAGGTATTCCAGTAACCATAAATCTCATTGCATAATTAGTATTTTTAAATTTAAATATGAGTATTTAAATTTAAAATAATGATCTTATAAGTTTTACCTATAGAGTTATTACTCTAAAATTATCCCTGTGAAAGCTCTTGTTTAACAGTAGTAATTTCACTAGCTGATGCTGGCTGAGCTGGAATATAATATCCCTTTTCTTTTGCTTTTTGGAAAAGAGCATATTGTCTAGCTTCATCTTGATTTCTAAGAGTTTGAATAGTTCTACGTAATTCTTCATTTTCAGTTTCAGCTATTATTCCACCATATTTAGCTAAGCTTGAATCTAATCCAGCTAAATAATCACTTATCATTTCTTTTTCTTGCATTTCAACTACCTCCTATTCTAAGAAAGCCATTAGCTTTTCTTTACTTGTTTTTGCATCATTAGCATCTTTTTTTAACATATCTTTTAATTGAATATCAGTACATTGATCTGCATAACAATTTAGCTTTTTCTCAATTGTACAATGTCCTCCAATTAAATGACGTAAGTTTTGTAATTCCATTTCATTTAAGTTTGCCATATCTATACCTCCAATCTACCATATTGCAATATTAATATTTGCATCTATACGCCATATTATTCTTATTTTTAAACATTATTTAGAAATACTAAAATTAAAATATAAAGATGCTATAAAAACATTGAAATCATAAGTAATCACATTGGAAGTATAGAAAAATGAATTTAGTATAGGAATATTATGGTGTTTTTTACTTGAATGAGTTTTATATAATATATGAAATATATTAAGTCGGGTTTAAAACACCTTCTTCTACTATAATTAAAAGGTAGAAAGTAATTATAATATTACTTTCTACCTTATTTTTCTTTTGTATAAGCACATGGTTTAAGATGTATTTAGAATATAGACATATAATTTAAAATTTATACATAATAAGTTGACAATATTTCATAAAATGGTAAGATATTCATGTAACTAAAATATTTTAGGGGGTTAATTATGAAAAAATTTTTAAGTATATTATTAAGTGGACTAGTGGTTTTAGGCCTAGTTGGATGTAGTTCAAGTACCGCATCAAAGTCGGATAATCCACCAGTAGAAGTAAAAGAGGAAGCAAAAGAACCAAAGAAGGAATTACCACCAGTTACTATTGAAGAGTTACCTATGAATCTTAAGATTTTAGAACCAGATTCAATTGGTGAGAGGTATATGGAAGCAACATTTACTAATAACTCTAAATATGCTATAAAAGGATTTAATGTAACAATTTTATTAAAAGGTAAAAATGAAAAAACATTCATTAGTAGTTATGATACTGTTATGCCTGGTGAAACTTCACCAAAATTTGAATCACTTGCACCTGAAACAGGTAAGGCTGAGGATATAGAGTATTTGACATATGATATAACCGTAGTAGATGATAAAGGAACTGAAATATACTTATCTTATGATGTAAAATTAAAAAAATATGAATGGCTATAAATGATAAAGACTAGGGATTAACCTAGTCTTTTCTTTTGTCATCAAAATCTTTAAAACTTAATTCCTGATTTTTTCCTGACCAAGTAAGCTAATAGAAGAATAATTTATAGTAAGTTATAAGTAAAAAATATAGCAAAATCAACACTTATCATAACTTATAGTAATGTATAAGTAGACTATTTTCTAAAAGCGAGTGTGGGTTCAAAGGCCAGGTCAAACGACATAAGAACCTTAGTGGTACTAATTAGCAGTCTTTTATGGACTACTATTTTTTCATTATATGTTGAAGTTGTGGTTTTAATTTCAGCTATGAAATGATATTAAAATTTATAAATATGGATAAACAATATTTATATTTTTAGTATATGATATCTAGCACATGTAATTTTATTATAACATAAAATATGAAAGAAATCATATACTATGTAAAGACGATATAAGTCGTAGAGTGAAGGAAAAGAAAGCTAGAAAAGGCTAGAAAGAAAACTTTTCAGAATATTGAGTAAAGTCTTCTTGCAAGTATTTATGGTAAAGTTTAAAATATAATTACAAAATAGAAATATTAAAAGGAAGCACAATAATACTTTTTAATATGAGGGGAGCTGGAATTATGAAAGTTAGAGTTATAGGAAGAAATATAGAGGTTACTGAAGGGCTTAGAGCTGCAGTAGAAAAGAAGTTATCAAAATTAGATAAATTCTTTGTAAATAATGAGAATGCTACAGCTACACTAAGTGTGGAGAAGAACATACACAAAATTGAAGTAATAATTCCGTTTAACAGTGCATTATTAAGAGCAGAAGTAAGAAATGGAGATATGTATAATGCAATAGATACTGTAATTGACAAGCTTGAAGGTCAAATAAGAAAACAAAAAACTAAGCTTGAAAGAAGAAATTATGACAATTCTTTAAAATTTAATAATATAGAACGCTATGCTGACTATGATGAAGAAAAAGAGCCAAGGATAGTAAAGACTAAAAGATTTGCTATAAAACCTATGAGCCAAGAAGAAGCGGTATTACAAATGGAACTTTTAGGACATGATTTCTACGTATTTATGAATGGCGATACAGAGGAAGTAAATGTTGTTTATAAAAGAAAAGATGGAAATTATGGTTTAATTGAACAAGATTTCTAAATTTAATCTTAATGAAAAGTTAAAAATATACTTTTTATATTAATAAAAACTCTATGGCATTAGCTATAGAGTTTTTTATAGTAATAGAAATTATTAATTCTATGTTAAAATAGAACAAAATTTTACTTATTTTGGATAAAAAATATAGGTATAAAGTTGAAGTGACAAAGAATAACTGATATAATCTTAATTAGTATTTATGTGATGATTATAGCTAACAAACCTGAGATAGAAAGAGTGAGGATGATTTTAGATGAAAATATTTAACAAGATATTTGGTACCTACAGTGAAAGAGAAATTAAAAGAATTATGCCAATAGTTAAGAAGGTTAATTCACTTGAAGAGACTATAGAAAAATTAAGTGATGAAGAATTAAGACAAAAGACAGAAGAATTCAAAGATAGATTAAAAAAGGGTGAAACGTTAGATGATATTCTTCCAGAAGCTTTTGCAGTAGTTAGAGAGGCATCTAAAAGAGTTCTTGGTCTTAGACATTATGATGTTCAGATTATAGGTGGAGTTGTATTACACCAAGGCAGAATTTCAGAGATGAGAACAGGAGAAGGTAAAACTTTAGTTGCCACTCTTCCATCTTATTTAAATGCCTTAGCTGGAAAAGGTGTGCACATAATCACAGTTAACGACTATCTTGCTAAGAGAGATAGAGATGAAATGGGAAGAGTTCATGAATTTTTAGGTCTTACAGTAGGAGTTATAATTCATGGTCAGACGCAGATAGAAAAACAACAAATGTATAATTGTGATATTACTTATGGTACTAATAATGAATTTGGGTTCGACTACCTAAGGGATAACATGGTAGTTTATAAAGAAGAAAAGGTTCAAAGAGAATTAAACTATGTTATTGTGGATGAGGTTGANNATAGATGAGGCTAGAACTCCACTTATAATATCAGGTCAAGGAGATAAGTCTACTGATTTTTATAGAATTGCGGACTTTTTCGTTAAAGGATTATTAGAAGAAGATTATTTAATAGATGAAAAAAGAAATTCCGTTATACTTACTGATGAAGGTATAGCAAAGGCAGAAAAATATTTCCATTTAGAAAATTATGCAGATCCTGAAAATATGGATATTCAACACCATTTAGTTCAAGCATTAAAGGCAAACCACATAATGAAGAATGAAAAGGACTATATAGTAAAAGATGGAGAAGTAGTTATTGTTGATGACTTTACAGGAAGACTTATGGAAGGTAGAAGATATAGTGATGGATTGCATCAAGCTATTGAAGCAAAAGAGGGAGTTAAGGTTGAAAAAGAATCTAAAACCCTTGCAACTATAACATTCCAGAACTACTTTAGAATGTATACTAAGCTTGCAGGTATGACTGGTACTGCTGAAACTGAAGAAGCTGAATTTAGAGAGATTTATGGTCTTGATGTAATAGTAATACCAACTCATATGCCAATAGCAAGAGTAGACCATCCAGATGTTGTTTATAAGACTATTAAAGGAAAATATAAGTGTTTAGTAGATGAGATAGGAGAAACTCATAAAAAAGGCCAGCCAGTTTTAGTTGGTACAGTGAGTATAGATAAGTCTGAAGTGATTTCTGCTATGCTTAAGAAAAAAGGAATACCACACCAAGTATTAAATGCTAAGTACCATGAAAGAGAAGCAGAAATTGTAGCATTAGCTGGACAAAAGGGTGCTGTAACTATTGCTACTAACATGGCTGGTAGAGGTACTGACATTAAGCTTGGAGAAGGAGTAGTAGAACTTGGAGGCTTAAAGATATTAGGTACAGAAAGACATGAATCAAGACGTATAGATAACCAATTAAGAGGACGTTCTGGTCGTCAAGGTGATCCAGGTGAATCTAGATTCTATATTTGTCTTGAAGATGATTTAATGAGAATATTTGGTTCTGAGAGACTTGGAGGTATGATTGATAAATTAGGGCTTCAAGAAGAAGATGCCATTGAGAGTAGAATGGTTAGTGGTGCTATAGAAAGTGCACAAAGAAAAGTTGAAGGAAATAACTTTGACGTTAGAAAGAATGTTGTTAAATATGACGACGTAATGAATAAGCAAAGAGAAATTATTTACAAACAAAGACAAGAAGTTCTTATGGGGGCTAATATAAAAGATCAAATACAAACAATGATAAAGGATGTTATAGAAAGTTCAGTTAATACTCATATTAGTGGTATAGACGATACTTTTGAAGATGAATTAAATAAATTAATAAAATACATGGAAGATGTATATCTACCAAAAGATACTGTTACAATAGATGAAATTGCTAAGTTATCTAATAATGAGATTGTAGAATTATTACTAGATAAAGCAATGGAATTATATGCTGAGAAAGAAGTTGAATTTAGCGAAGAGCAAATGAGAGAAATTGAAAGAGTTATCCTACTTAAGATAGTTGATTCTAAGTGGATGGATCATATTGATAGTATGGATCACTTAAAACAAGGTATAGGACTTAGAGCATATAAGCAACAAGATCCAGCTCAAGCGTATCAAATGGAAGGTAGCGAAATGTTTGCGGAAATGATAGAAAATATTAAGCATGAAACAGTTAAGTACCTATTCCATGTTAAAGTTGAGAAGGCTCCAGAAAGAGAAAGAGTAGCTGAAATAACTTCAACTAATGAGGATAATTCTTTAAAGAAAGAGCCAGTAAAAAAACAAGCTAAACCAAATAGGAATGACCCATGTCCATGTGGATCAGGATATAAATATAAGAACTGTTGTGGAAGAGGAGAATAAAAGTGATATTACAATTAGAAGAATGCTTAAATGAAGTAAATGTCATCAGTAGAAAATTACAAGAATTGAAGGTGTCTCTTTGACATAGCAGCAGAAGAAAAGAAATTATCTGAACTTGAGTTTAAAATGCAAGAAGTGGATTTTTGGAGCGATATAAATAAGGCACAAGAAATTACTCAGAATGCAAAATCAATAAAGGATAAATTAGATAATTTTAAAAATTTGGAGATTAGAACAGAAGATGTTCAAATTTTCATAGAGATGAGTTTGGAGGAGGAGGATTCCTCCTCTTATAAGGATATAAAAAGTGAATTAAAGTCTATAGGAGAAGAGATAGAAAATCTTAATATAGAAACTCTTTTAAGTGGAGAATATGATAGAAACAATGCTATACTCGAGCTTCATACAGGTGCTGGAGGTAATGATGCCCAGGACTGGACTAATATGTTATACAGGATGTATACCAGATGGTGTGAAGCCCATGGTTTTAAGGTTACAGTTTTAAACTATGTGGCAGATGATGAAGCTGGAATTAAAGCGGTTACTATTAAGGTTACTGGGGATTTTGCCTATGGATATTTAAAATCAGAAAAGGGTGTTCATAGATTAGTTAGGATATCACCCTATAACTCTAGTGGAAAAAGGCAAACATCCTTTGCTGGATGTGAAGTTTTACCAGAGCTAACTGAAAATCAAGATATAGAAATTAGGTCAGAGGATTTAAAAATAGATACCTATAGATCTAGTGGGTCAGGTGGACAGCATGTAAATACTACAGATTCTGCAGTAAGAATAACCCATATACCTACTAATATAATAGTGCAATGTCAAAATGAAAGAAGTCAGCACACTAATAAGGAATATGCTTTAAAAATGCTGAAAGCTAAGCTTATAGATATTAAAATTCGTGAGCATAAGGATAAAATTGAGGATATAACAGGGGAGATAAAGGATAATGCATGGGGAAGTCAGATAAGATCCTATGTATTCCACCCTTATAATTTAGTTAAGGATCATAGAACTGGAGCTGAAACTTCTAATGTAGGTTCAGTAATGGATGGAAATATAGATATGTTTATAAATGAATATCTAAAACAAATAAAAGAGTAGTTTCAATTAACTACTCTTTTTTGTGTTGTAATAGATAGCACTTAGAATTACAGAAGCGCCTAAGGATAGAAATAGAATTAATTCTAAATGATTATATAGTACATTACTAGAATAACTATCTTTAAATATTTGAGTTTTCATAACACTAAAGCATCTATCAATTGCTTCTTCGCTAATATATTCTATTTTATCATTTGGGGTGTGAATTCTAGATAAATCATAGTCACAAAGGGTTACAGCTTCAATCCCTGCATCAACAAAGGAACCATGGTCACTAGAATTCTCGAAGATGTAATTAAAATATATTTTTNNGTTTTATCTTGGAATGCCTTAGTTAATTCTTCTACTATAGGAGTTTTAGCCGTATTAGTTTTACCAGCCATAATACAAAGAGGAGTACCGTCATAGCTTCCAATCATATCAAAGTTATAAACTCTACTTCCAGATATTAAGTCTTTATATTCTTCTACAAAGGCTTTAGAGCCTTTAAGGCCAAATTCTTCAGCATTAAAGGAAACAAAGATTATATCTCTATCAGGAATGCCTAAGGTTTTAATGTACTTAGCAAGCTCTAAGAGAAATGATACTCCAGAAGCATTATCTAAAGCTCCGTTATAAACAGTTCCACCTAGATCAGTACCTATATGATCGAAGTGGGCACCTAAGATTAAAGGTGGAAGAGATGAGTCCTTACCTTTAATTACACCTACTATGTTATTGATACTTGCTTCTTCTATAGAATAAGGTATATAGGTGTAGATTGAAAAACCTTCATTTAAATAACTTTCTATTTCGGCAAGAGTTTCCTTAGTCACTGTAATAAATAGCCCTTTGTTACTTTCTTCGTAAAAAGAGCTTCTAAACCCAAGAGTATTATTAGAAGAAGTATAAAATATTGCAGTTCCCATATCATTAGAAACTGCTATTGCATCATTGTTTCTAGAAGAGACATCTAAGTTATCAAACTCTATCTCTGTATTCCTAAAGTTAAGTAAATCTTCTTTGTAATTAACACCGTATTCTAAAATCTTATGTATTTTCTTATCTTTATCAATAACTGCAATCATAGGTTCATCTGACAAACTCTTAGGGTAATTTACTTGAAAGCTTTGGTAATAGCCATTACTTAGGGGTTCTAATCCTATGTGTTCAAACTCATCCTTTATATAGGCACCAACTAAAGCATTTTCTAAGGTTCCACTTAATCGCCCTTTAAACTCATCAGAAGATAGATAATGGATAGTATCTTTTACTTCCTTAGCATCGAAGTTTTTAGTTAGCATTAGGCTATTATAACTGATGGAAGAAAGGATTAGGGAAAAGGTTAAAAGAGAAGAAACTATAAATTTTTTCATGGCATCACCTTAAACATTACTATATTAGTATATGTATGAAAAAGTTATTTTGATTATGATAAATTTTCTAATAATGTGATAAAATTAAAGAATACTATGCTTAGAAACAATCAGGAGGAGAAAAGATGTCAATTATAAACGAGAAGTTAATTAAAGAGTTTCCTATGAGCAAGTCTCAAGTGGAGGATGTAATAGAATTATTAGATGAGGGTAATACAGTGCCTTTTATAGCCAGATATAGAAAAGAAAAAACCGGTGGTCTTGATGATGTAATCTTAAGAAAATTTTCAGAAAGACTTACATATCTAAGAAATCTTCAAAGTAGAAAGGAAGATGTTATTAGATTAATTGATGAGCAAGAAAAATTAACAGACGAAATTAAAATTTCTTTAGATAAAGCTGAAACTTTAACAGAAGTAGAAGATATTTATAGACCATTTAAGCCTAAAAAGAGAACAAGAGCTATAATAGCTACAGAGAAGGGATTAGTACCATTAAGTGAGTATATCTTATCTGGAGAGGGAGAAAAATCTCCTGAGGAGTATGCTGCAGAGTTTATAGATGAAGATAAAGGCGTAACTTCTATAGATGAAGCATTACAAGGAGCTATGGATATTATCAGTGAAAAGATTAGTGATAATGCTAAGTTTAGAAAGTGGATAAGAGATTATGTGGTAAATAATGGAGTTATAGAAACTAAAGGAAGCAGTGAAGAGAGAACTCAATATGAAATGTATTATGAGTATAGTGAAAAGGTAAAATTCATACCTTCTCATAGAATTCTTGCTATAAATAGAGGAGAAAATGAAAAAGTTCTTTCAGTTAAGATTACCTGTGATGTAGAAAAAATAAAAAGCTATATAAGCAAATTTATGGTCACTGATAATATGAAGTGTAATGAGTATGTTAATACCAGTACAGATGACTCTATAAAGAGATTAATATATCCATCTATTGAAAGAGAAGTACGTAATATGCTTACGGAAAAAGGAGAAGATGGGGCTATAAAAATATTTAAAGAAAACCTTAAGGCGCTTCTTATGTCTCCACCTATAAAGGGAAAAACTGTAATGGGCTTTGATCCAGGCTTTAGAACTGGATGTAAAGTAGCAATTCTTGATGATACAGGTAAGTTTTTAGAGTATGTCACAGTTCATGCTACAGCTGCAAGTGAAGCTAAGGTTAAAGAGGCTAAAGAAATATTAAAGAAGATGATGATAAAACACAATGTAGATGTAGTTTCTCTTGGAAATGGTACTGCATGTAGAGAGTCAGAAGAGATATTAGGGGAAGTTATAGCACAGATAAAGAAAGAAACAGGTAAAGATATATATTATGTAATAGTATCTGAAGCTGGGGCCTCAGTTTATTCTGCATCAGAGCTTGCAACAAAAGAATATCCAGATTTAGATGTTACGGTAAGAGGAGCTATATCCATAGGAAGAAGGCTTCAAGATCCTCTTGCTGAGTTAGTAAAGATAGACCCTAAATCTATAGGAGTAGGTCAATATCAGCATGATGTTACTGTAAAAAGATTAGATGAATCTCTAAAAAATATAGTTGAAGATTGTGTTAACAATGTAGGAGTAGATTTAAATACAGCAACACCAGCACTTTTATCTTATATTTCTGGAATAAATTCTGGTATAGCTCAGAATATAGTTGCCTATAGAGATGATACAGGAAAGTTTAAATCAAGAAAAGAGCTTTTAAAGGTAAAGAGATTAGGAGCTAAGGCCTATGAGCAATGTGCAGGATTTTTGAGAGTTGATAATAGTAAGGAGCCTTTAGACGGTACATCTGTCCATCCGGAAAGCTATGAAGCTTGTAAAAAACTTATGACTATCCTAGGATATGATGGTAAAGATTTAAGTGGTAAAAATATAGAGGGTATAGATGAAAAAGTTAAAGAGGTAGGAGTATCTAATTTAGCTAAAGAAGTAGGTATAGGGGAACCAACTCTTTTAGATATTATAAAAGAACTTAAAAAACCAGGAAGAGATCCTAGAGAAGAAATGCCAAAACCAATATTTAAAACTGGGGTTATGGAACTATCTCAGCTTAAAAAAGGAATGAAATTATTAGGAACCGTTAGAAATGTATCAGATTTTGGTGCCTTTGTAGATATTGGAGTACACCAAGATGGCCTTGTTCATAAAAGTCAATTAAGTGATAGATTTGTTAAGCATCCACTAGATGTAGTTAAGCTAGGAGATGTAGTAGAGGTTACAGTAATAGATATTGATGAAAAGAGAAATAGAATATCTTTATCAATGAAAAAAGATGTAGAGTTAAAATAAAGTCTGTTTGCGTAGAATAACATTTAAAAAGTAAGATATAAGTTTAAAAATATCGTTAAAAAAATATCTATTTTATCTATGAATTTTAAAAAATATATTGAAGTGTAATGATTTTCATGATAAGATTAAGATGTAATAAAAGTTAATAATGCACTTCAGGGCGGGGCGTAATTCCCCACCGGCGGTAAAGCCCGCGAGCCGAAAGGCTGATTCGGTGAAACTCCGAAGCCGACAGTATAGTCTGGATGAAAGAAGTAGGTATATAGTATTTTAGTGATGCTTGTTTTAGCCCTGATTTTTAATCAGGGCTTTTTTAGATTTGTTATAAGTATTATTTTTAACAATTAAGTTATAATGAACAGTATTAATGAGATAGTCATTAGAGAAATAACAAATCTGAAGGCATTAGGGTACTATAAACAGAGTTCTTAGCTTCTTTGAAGGTTAGAAATCGTTATCCAGGGACGTAGACAATCTTAACACCCATTTCGAAGAAGATGGGAGTATTAGAGTGGATAGTCATCGGATAAATTCACCCTATGAAGTATGCAATAAATTTAGGGGGTATTAAAAATGAACACATCTAAAAATGTAAACAAATTAGTAAAAATCTCTTTATTAGTAGCAATAGCATTTATATTAATGTTATTTGAATTTCCAATACCGGGATTTCCACCATTTTTAAAACTTGATCTTAGTGATTTACCAGCACTTATAGGTGGATTTGCATTGGGACCAGTGGCAGGAGTAATTATAGAAGGTGGAAAAGTAATATTAAATCTAGTTTTTCATGGCACTTACACCGGTGGAGTTGGAGAATTTGCTAACTTTTTAATTGGTGGGTCTTTTGTGTTTGTAGCATCATATGTTTATCATAAAAATAAAACTAAAAAGAGTGCAATTACAGGATTAATTTTAGGAACTATAATAATGACTATAGTAGGAGCAGTATTTAATTACTTTATACTAATTCCATTATATGCTACAATAATGGGTGGCATGGCTAATGTTATAGGAGCATCAGCAGCAGGAAACTCTAATATTTCTAGTTTAACAGGAATAATTGTTCTAGGAATAACTCCTTTTAATATTATAAAAGGAGCCATAGTATCTCTTATAACCTTTGTATCTTATAAGAGAATATCACCACTACTAAATAGAGAGAATGTTTTAGCTGAACAAGCTATGAAAAAGGGTGCCTAATAAAAATGTACTAAATCATATCTTTAATAATTTAAAAAATAAGTTGAAGATAAAATTAAAATATATAAAGATAATTTATAAAAAGACGATAAAAGAAAAATTCTTTTATCGTCTTTAAAATTTCAATATATACCACCTATATGTTGTGGTTCCACATAATGTATCCATCTTCTTTTGGATGTTGATAATAGTTTTTTCTTATACCTTCTACAGAAAAATGGTGTTTTTTATAAAGATTTATTGCAGCTATATTAGAGGCTCTAACCTCTAGAGTCATAGAAACAATATTTATATCTTTAGCAATCGTAATAAGGTTTTCTATTACCACATCTCCAAAATTATTTCTTCTATAGTCGGGATGAACTGCTATATTGGTTATATGACCTTCATCAAAGACAACCCACATTCCACCAAAGGCTACAACTTTATTACCTAACTTTACAACTATATAGACAGCGTTTTTATTAATTAGTTCTTTTTCCATAGATAGTAGAGACCAAGGGCTTGAGAAGCTTAAGTCAGAAATTTCTTTAACTCCTAATATATTAAGGGAACTCATTCTTTCAACAGTTACATCAGTCATGATTTTTTACCTTTTCTTCATATTCACGCTCGGCTTGGCAAAGTCTAAGATATACAGGTGAACTGCTAAGTACATTATCACCTTCATTGTTTATTAACCTAAGATAGCCTAAGTAGCCTATAGAAGATGCCTTTGTCACATTGATATGACTAGGTGCTATGGAAGCATTAGGTAGAGAAGTTAATATGATATCTTTAAATTTTGATGTGCCATCACCTATAAAAGTAATAGGCTCATTAAATTCTGAGCATTTATTTATTACATCTTCCATGGATAATAATTCAGGCTCACTTAAGACTACTAAATTATTATTTTCAAATTTATAAAAATTAGTATATACATTACCCCTCAAAGCATCAATTATAGGACAAATAATACCTTGGATATTAAAGAGATTATTTGCAAGTCCATCTAAAGAATTTATAGACACAAAGGGTTTATTAGTTGCTTGCACAAGACCTTTTATAGTTGACATACCGATTCTAAGACCAGTAAAAGAACCAGGGCCGCTAGAAACTACAAAGCCTTCTATATCTGATATGGATAAACCACAATTTTTTAAAAGGTTATCTATCATAGGCATCATAATTACAGAGTGTTGCTTTTTATAATTTATAATAGTTTCCCCTAATATCTTATCGCTATCAATAATAGCCGCAGTTGCACATTCAGTTGCAGAATCTAAGGATAAAATCTTCATAGCTTCAACTCCTTTATATAATTATATCTATCATTAGTATAGGAAAGAGTAATCTTTCTATAGGTTTCACCTAAGTCTGGAAGTTTAGCTATGTTTATAGTTAAACTTTCTTCTGGTATTAAATCTTCGATATAGTTAGCCCATTCAATGACGCTAACTCCATTTCCAAATATATATTCATCAAAGCCGATGGCAGCAATCTCATCGGGATCATTTACTCTATACACATCAAAATGATACAATTTTAATCTACCTTCATATTCATTAACAATTGTAAAGGTAGGACTAGTTATACAATCATCTATGCCAAGACCTTTTGCAATTCCTTTGNNAAGATGAGTCTTACCAGTACCAAGATCACCTATAAGGCATAAAATATCATTTTCTTTACACATTTTTCCTAGCTGTATACCTAGGGAATCTAATTCATCAACATTACTAACTATAAATTCCATCTGATTCACCTCATTAATATTTTAGCCTAAAAGAAAAAAAATGAAAAGCAAATAGTAAAATTACTTTTCATTAAATAACTGTATAATAATTAAATTAAGGTTTCTTTTCTACACGAGATACTAAAGTATTTTTAAAATGTCTTACTGCATTACCACAAATTAAGTTTCTATTTACCATATCATCTAATATATCAAATGCTTCATACATATACATGCCTTTTCTATAGGGCCTATCAGCAGTTAAAGATTGATATATATCACATACTCCAATAATGCGGCATTCTTCACTAAGGTCCTCAGCCTTAAGTCTTCGTGGATAGCCTTTACCATTTAATTTTTCATGATGACTAGAAGCCCATAAACTAATATCAGATATGTGGTCTATTTTATCTAGAATTAATTTAGTATAGTAGGTATGAGATTTGATAATAGAATATTCTTCTTCTGTTAAAGGACCATCCTTGTCCAATATACTGATGGGAATAGCTAGTTTTCCAATATCGTGAAGTAATCCTGCAATTTTCATTTTAAGGCATTTTTCTTCATTATAGCCTAAATGCTTAGAAACATTATAAGCTAAAGTAGCAATTTCCTTAGAATGTTCTGCAGTAAAAGAACTCTTATTATCAATAATGCTTGCAAATACATCAGCAATTGCTTCAAATTCCGATAGAGAGATAAAAATATCTTTCTCCGGTATTATATTATCAAGGATGAAATTCATATTAGGCAAATTTATAAGGTTTAACCAAAACTCTTCTTTGTCAGCTACCATGAGAAAAGCTTTTACAACCTGTGGTGAAAATAAAGTTTCATTGTGTAGCTTTACCCAATCAATAAGAATATCCTTTTGGATGTGGTAAGGCTTCGAATAATCTACCTGGATTTCAATTAAATCAGCTATTCTCAGAATTTGAGCTTCTATAGGAATTAGTGAACTTTTTAATTTTAAGCATCCACTACCATCATAATTTTCATGATGATAACGTATTATATCATATACTTGTATTAAGGATGGAATACGTTGAATCATTTCAGAGCCAGCAATGCAATGCTTTTTTATATACCATTTTGAGGTGTGAGACTCATCAAATATATTTTGAGTTCCAATATCATGAATCATACAAGCAATATATAAATTATAGTAAGAATTTTCATCTAGCTTCATAGTTTGAGCAATTTCTAAGGCTATATATGAGGTGCATCTAGAATGATTAGAAAATTGCTTATTTGAAATATCTTTAGCATGTGTTGGGTTTATAACATCCTCAAATTTACCCCAATCATTGTCTGTAAGATCCAAGGATAATGATAGAGCAGAAACTATATTCTTTATACTAATATTCATTTTGTCCTCCAAAGCATACCATTTATCTATATAAAAAATTTTAGCATATTTGGCAATGGAATGGTACTAAATATTGTAAAAGTAAATTTATATTTAAGTAAACAAATCTATATATTTTACGTATTATATTTTGGATACGTAAAATAGTAATAATTGATGCAATAATCAAAATATATTTAATATATTAATAATGAAATATATTAAAATACTAACATAGTATACTAAAATAAGGTATAATATAGAATAACAAATAAGTAGAGGAGGATAAATTATGTTTGTAAATAATTTGATGTTATCTAGAGAAAAGTTAATAACTGTAACACCAAAGGTAACCATAGGAGAAGCTCTTAAGGTAATGGAAGAAAATAAGTTTTTATCCATACCAGTAGTAGAAGGAGATAAATTTTGTGGAGTAATTTCAAAAGAGCAAATATACACATATTACTATGAAAAATCTATAGAGAGACAATGTTTACTATCAGATTTTCTAGTTGAAAATGTAATGAGAACTGATGTACCATCAATAACTCCTTTTAATGAAATTGAAGAGGCTGCACATTTCTTAGAAACTAAAAGTGTTTCATTTGTACCAGTAATAAATAAAAATGGAGAAATGCAAGGAATAGTGACACATCACGGTATTTTTCATCAATTTACAGAGTTATTTGGATTAAATAAAGGTAAACGATTAGCTGTAATTGCTTATGACATACCTGGACAAATATCTAAACTATCAAAAATAATTACTGAAAACAAAGGGCAAATTATAAGCTTTGTAGTTGTTGATCCTAAGAGCATAACAGAAGTTAAAGAGATAGTAATAAGATTAAGCACAGACAATATGGATGAAATTCTTGAGAAGGTGAAACAAGCTGGATTCAAGATACAGTAGCATATAGTTGAGTATGTATGTAACTACATACTCAACAGTACATAACTATATATTAAGAAAAGATTAATATATTTTAAATACATAATTAATACAGTAGTAATTTGAATACTTTTATAATATACTGATTTACAAACATATTTCTTAACTTTATACGATGACTATCAGCTCTAATACCCGCATCTTCTTTAAAGTGGGGGTAAAGAGCTCTGTTTATCATCTTTTAACATCAGTTATACTTAAGTAGATTCGTAATGTTTTTATTTCTGATATTATGCAACTATAGGAAATAAAAGTAATTAGAAATTAGATTTAATAAATAATAAGATACTAAAATACAAATTTATGGGATAAAATAAATAATGTGATAGAAGAAATATTGTATTCAAGGAGCTGGTTAAAATTAGTGATGTAATAGATTTTAATGAACTGAAAAATAAGGCTACAGATAAAGATGTAGATAAATTTGAGGATTACATATATTCTATGTATTATTCAATGGCTCAAGGAAAGCTATCCATGGCGGAAATGAGCAGAGAAATATTTAAATATATGAAGGAAAATAATATATCTCAAGAGAAATTTATGAATATTCAGAAGAAGGTTATGGAGAGGTATGGAATTTCTACTGAAGATGTAGAAAGCCAAATGAAGTCTATGGGTATAGAGAATGCTTTAAGTGGATTAGGTAATGAGTATGAAGATGCAAGAAAAATGGTCGGATTTCAAGAAAAGTATAAAGGAAAGCTTAAAGTAAAAAGTGTAACTTCATATAGCATTAAGAATGACAAGAATGATTTAGATATAATGCTTCAAGATGAGAATGTTATATTAAAAAGTTTTGGGAAAATAGATTTAACTGATAATGAGTTAAATGAATTTTTATGTTCCTATAAAAAGGTAATGAATAATAAGATGATAAATATTTCAATATGTGAAAATACTTCGACTTATTTATACTAGTATTGACTTAAGAATATGTTGAATAATTTATATAAAACCTCTTGCATTTATGTTTATTATATAATATAATAAACGAGTAACGAAGGGGTATAGCTCAATTGGTAGAGTAGCGGTCTCCAAAACCGTTGGTTCCGGGTTCAAGTCCTCGTGCCCCTGCCATAAGAACCTAGTGATTTTAGTAATCACTAGGTTTTTTTTATTGTTTTCTTTTATCTTATTTTAGATAGACAAAGAGAGTAGAAATATACCGTATAATTCCATAAAAATAATTAAATAAATTTATTGAGGAAGTAATAAACCTGTGATATAATCTGTAAGTTAAGAAAATAAAATAAGTTATTAATCACATTTTAAGTTTATATATGTGAGTTAAAGTTATCTATGTGAGGCGTGATTTAAGCTATGTTTTTAGAAAGAACATAGCTTTATGTGGTGAAGGGAGAAATTTTATGGAAAAACGTGTGCCAGAATTTAAAGGTTTACTAAGAAGTCATATGATTGAGTTACCTAAGGTTATTAGGGACGCTACTGGAATTGTTATATTTGGGAAAAGAATTAAATCTTTAGTGTTTTCAACTGATGTAGCAGTTATAAGAAATACTAATGCAGATGCTGTTATTGCAGTATATCCATTTACGCCTCAACCTAGAATAACTGAAGCACTATTACTAGCATCAGATATTCCAGTATTTTGTGGGGTAGGTGGATCTATTACTACAGGTAAAAGGGTAATAAATCTAGCATTGGATGCTGAATTTAAGGGGGCTATGGGGGTTGTAGTTAATTCATCTATAGGCAATGATGTTATTGAAGGGATGAGAGAAACTATAGATTTACCAATATTAGTTACCGTTGTTTCAGAGAAAGATGATATAGATGGAAGAATAGCGGCAGGAGCAACTATACTTAATGTATCAGGAGCTAAAGAAACTGCGAATATTGTTAGACATATAAGAAGTAAGTACCCAGATGTACCTATTATAGCAACAGGAGGTCCTACAGATGAGAGCATACGTGAAACTATAATTGCTGGGGCTAATGCTATAACATATACACCACAAAGTACTAGTGAGATATTAAATGAAATAATGATTAAACATAGAAAAAGATATGAAGACTAATTTCATTCAGAAATGTGATATTTGCAACGAATATTATATTTGAGGTGATTTATTTATGGACAAGGCAACTTGGATGTTAGGAATAATAGTGCCATTAATATCTGCAGCATTTGGTGGAGGTATATCTCTATTAATAATGAGAAAACTAATTATGGAAGAGAGAAAAAAATCTAAGAAAGAACGTGCTATAGATATTAATAATGATAAAATAAAAAGTTACAAGGAACTATTTGAACTAAATAAAAAAATTAAAGTCTTTGGAGATAAAATTAAAAATAACACAATACCTAATTGGATAAATGTAGAAAGCTATTATAGAGATGAATTTATAATAGAATTTGAAGAGATTATAAATAATTATAAATTTGTGAATGGTTATATTAATGACAAAAAGATAAATGAATATGCACAAAATGTACTTAAGTTATGCCAAACAATAGTAGTAGAATTAAAAGATAGAGAAAACTACGGTACTACTTCTGAAAAAGTAGAAACCTGTGTAGATACATTGATAGAAGTTTTAAATACAATAGAAAAGAATATTTTATCAGTAGTGCTAGAATTATCTATAGAGAAGTATAAGTAATATTAACTATTTATAGTGAATATATTTTATTCTAAGATAGTATCACGATGAACATATTATCAAATTTGTATTTGATAATAAAAGTATATGAAATGTTTATAATTTTAAATGGATTATGTTAGATTTAATTAATTGGACTAAAGCATAATAGGTGTGGTAAAATAAAATAGTTAAATTTACTACATAAGACCATGTGAAGTAAATAGAGAGAGGATTGTAAATATGAATATTCTTATTTTATCTGCATCTACTGGTGGAGGACATTTAAAAGCATCAAAGGCTTTAGAATCATATATTTTAGAAAATGAGTTAGATGCTAAAGTAAAAGTAGTGGATACCTTAGAGTATGTTAATCCATTTATAAATAAAATAGTAACTAAGGGATATATAGTACTGGCAAAGTATTTAAATTCCTTATATAAAAATATATATAATTTAACGGACAAGTCTGGGGTTTTAACATGTTTAGTAACAAAGTTAATTTATTTGTTTTCGAAAAAATTAATACCACTAATAGAAGCATTTGCTCCAGATGTAATCATAACTACTCATCCATTTCCTACAGAAATGATTTCTATATTAAAGGGAAATAGAAGTATAAAGGTGCCATCAATATGTATAATGACTGATTATGCACCACATAAAACATGGATAAAACCTAATGTAGATGAATATTGTGTAGCATGTGAAGACATGGTGGAAGGTATGATAGATAGAGGAGTTCCTCCAGAAAAAGTCCATCCTTATGGAATCCCTGTATATGATGGTTTTTTTCATCAAGATGAAGATGATAAAAAAATACTGTTAGATGAGCTGGGATTAAGCGAAAATAAAATGACTGTGTTAGTGATGGCTGGAAGCTTTGGAGTATATAATATAGAAAAAATCTATAAGAATATAAATAATATTCCTATAGATTTTCAAATTATAATTCTAACCGGTAATAATAAAAGACTATATAATAAAATTAAGGAACAGATTAAGTTTAGTAAAAAACAGACAAAGCTTATTAAGTTTACCAATGAAGTTCATAGATATATGAACTTAGCAGACGTTTTAATTACTAAACCAGGAGGGCTTACAGTATCAGAAGCGTTAGCAGCAAATCTTCCTTTAATTACTTTTGATGCAATACCTGGACAAGAAGAAGCAAATGCAAAGTTTCTATTAGAACATGGCATGTCCATATCTATAGGTAGAGGTGATAATTGTACTGAAGCTA
Source organism: Clostridium sp. UBA5119 (assembly GCF_002414285.1). Lineage (NCBI taxonomy): Bacteria > Bacillati > Bacillota > Clostridia > Eubacteriales > Clostridiaceae > Clostridium > Clostridium sp. UBA5119. Next base: position 26,604 of record NZ_DHYX01000048.1, read on the forward strand.
TAAAGGCTTTAATTAAGGACAAAAACAAATTAAAAGAGATTAAAGAAAATTGTATGACTTTTGATAAATCAAATTCAACAAATGAGTTACTAGAACTTATAAGAAGATTAATGAAAGAAAATGAAGCTGAATGTAATTCAGAAATCGCATAGAACTTAAATAATTAAGACCAAGGTTTTTAAGACCTTGGTCTTTTAATCTTATAATGGGAATATTTAGAATTTGACTTTATAATACGAGTCTTTAGGTTTATTTATGAGAGTTTTTAATAGCATTAATAAATTTATCCAAAAATTTAAATGAACCATTTTTAATGTGTAAAAATCCCATTATAGATAATATAACACCACTTAAAGAACCACTTATCATATCTGTCATAGTATCCGTAAGACTATTAAGTTGAGAGTCAAATCCCAATAGCTGATCTCCTGAAAATTCCCAGAACTCCCACAGCGTAGCTCCAGAAATAGTAAAGAGTAATATATATATCCCTATGAATAATGGTGGAAGGGTTTTCAGATTATTTTCACCTATAAGAGGTTTTAAAATTATTAAAGATAAAAACCCTAAAAGAGCCCCTGAAGCAAAATGAAGAAATATGTCCCACCAAGGTAGTATTGAGTACATATTATACATCCGACCTAATAGTAGAGATAAAAATATGAATAATTGTAATAAAAGGTCAGGTAAACTAGATAATTTAACCTTAAATATATTTAAAATTATATCTGGTATAAAGGACGTGATAAGAATTAATAGAATGTTGCTAATGTAATTTGAGTTATTATTAGTTTTTACAAATGAGTAATAAACAAATAGTATTAATAAAATTGATCTAAATATCCATTTAAAAAATAAAGAAAAAGAAGACTTTGTATTTTTCATTGATTTCCCTCCGTGCTATTTATGGTGTTTTCTATAAGAATAAGTTTTTCTGCTCTAGAAAGTTTTTTTATTTCGCATTCTCTTTTTAAAGCTGAAGATTTGTCAGGTAAATTTTCATAGTGAACAATTTCTACAGGTAGTCTGCATCTGGTGTATTTAGCCCCTTTACCACTATTATGGCATTTAAGCCTTCTGTTTAAATCAGTTGTCCATCCTGTATATAAAGTATTGTCATTACATCTTAATATATAAACAAAAAACATATCTTTACCTCATATAAAATATATTAAAAATTAGAATAATTATTACTGTTGTATAATACTATTTAAATAGTATATCATTATTTTATCATGAATATATTATACTGTTTTATAAATACTAGTATATTCATATTGAATTAAATTAAATCATAGGGTATAATTAAATTGGATTAAAAAGAAATAGCAAATAATATGTTGATTTAAATTGAATAAAGTATAGTTTTAGGTACATCATGTTTAATAGGGAAAGTGGTTAAAGTCCACTACAGCCCCCGCTACTGTGTACGAAGACGAAATCTCATAGAAAAACCACTGGAGTGTATTTCTGGGAAGGTGAGATGGAGGATGATACGTGAGTCAGGAGACCTGCCTAAAGCATAGATATGACACTTCGGAGGGAAGGGAGTTAATAGTTTGGTTTGTATATTTATTACAAATTATAATTCTGTTATGAGTTAAATTGAATTTTAACCTCTACCTTTTGGGTAGAGGTTTTATTTTGCACTAATTTATTAAATTTGGAGGAACTAAAATGAAAAAGGCTATATTAGTAGTAAGTTTTGGAACTACTTATAAGGATACATTAAAATTAACTATAGAAAAAATTGAGGATGAAATAAGAGAAAGATTTAAAGAGTATCATGTTATGAGAGCTTTTACAGCCCATATGATAATTAAAAAAATAAAAAATAGGGATGGAATAATTATACCTACTCCGGAGGAAGCTTTAGAGCAACTATATAAAGAAGGCTATGAAGAAGTTATAGTTCAGCCGCTTCATATAATACCAGGGGAAGAGTTCCAATATGTTAGATTAGTAGTTGATAAGTTTAGAGGTAGTAATAAATTTAAATCAATAAAAGTAGGTAGACCAGCCCTTCACTTTCAAGGAGGAGAAGAAACACCTAATGATTACGAGGTATTTATAGATGCTATAAAAGAAATTATACCAAAGGATAAGACCATGGTATTTATGGGACATGGAAGTAATCATCCAGCTAACTCAGCCTTTGTAGCACTTCAAAGCGTATTTACTTACTTAAATTATAATAATGTATATGTTGGAACAGTAGAAGGATATCCTACCGTAGATATGATAGTAGAAATACTTAAAAGAGAAGGTATTGATCACGTTAAGTTAGCACCACTTATGCTAGTAGCTGGAGATCATGCCACTAATGACATGGCTTCTGATGAAGAGGATTCATGGAAGACTATTTTAGAGGAAGCTGGAATTAAAGTAGACATATATCTTCATGGTTTGGGTGAGATTGAGAAGTTTAGACATATATATGTGAATCATGTACAAGATGTAATAGATAATAAATATCTTAATTTGGGAGATACGAAGAAAACACCGTAAAGGAGTAAATTATGAAAAGTATAATAGTTTCTTCAAATAGTAGTGGCGGTGGAAAGACCACTGTTACATTAGCACTTATGAAAACTCTTATAGATAGAGGATATAAGGTTCAAGGATATAAGGTTGGACCTGACTATATAGATCCAGCCTTTCATAGAGAAATAACAGGAGTGGCTACAAGAAACTTAGATTTATTTCTAATGGGAGAACCAGGGGTTAAGGAAAGTTATCTAAGAGGTGAGGGTGATCTAGGAATCATTGAAGGAGTTATGGGACTTTATGATGGAAAAGGTATAGATACTAATTTTTCTACAGCCCATGTATCTAGAACTTTAGATTTGCCTGTGGTATTAGTATTATCTCCTAAAGCTCAATCAGCAACTTTATGTGCTGAAATAGAAGGACTTCGAAATTATGAAAATGTGAACATAGTGGGGATAATACTTAATAATATTAGTGAAAGTTACTATAAACTTTTGAAAAAAGCTATTGAAGTAAATTGTAAAGGGATTAGAATTTTCGGATACATACCTAAGGATGAGAGGTTAGCTTTAAAAAGTAGGCATTTAGGCCTTGTGCAGAGTAGCGAGGTTGAAAATTTATCAAAGAAGATAGAGCTATGCAGTAGCCTTATGGAAGAGTATGTAGATGTAGATAGCCTTATAGAAGAATTTAAAGCTTCAGATATTCAATCTACTAACAGTGAAGATTTCCACGTTGAAAACAAAGATATAAAGATTGCAGTAGCCTATGATAAAGCCTTTAGTTTTTATTATAAAGAGAATATAGAGCTTTTGGAAGAGGTTGGAACAGTTCAGTATTTTAGTCCCCTAAAAGATAAAGAAGTGCCAAAGGATGTAGATTTTATATATATAGGTGGAGGATACCCAGAAGTATTCAAGGAAGAGTTATCTTCTAATAAATCTATGTTAAATAGTATGAGAAAAGCCTTAAACAGTGGAGTAAAATGCTATGCAGAATGTGGTGGACTTATGTATCTTACAGAGAGCATAGATGGAGTTGAAACAGCAGGTTTCTTTAATGGAATATCTTATATGACTGGAAAACTTAATAATTTTGGATACGCAACTATAAAGATAACAGAGGAAAACTCTATAGTGCCAAAGGATATGATAATTAATTGTCATGAATTCCATAAATCACTGGTAGATTTAAAAGAAGAAGAAATATATGAATTAGAAAAGAAAGCCTACGATGGAACCACAAAGAAGTGGAAGTGTGGGTATGTAAAAAATAATGTTTTAGCAGCTTATGGACATATACATTTCTTTTCTAATATTGATTTTTTTAATAGCTTAATTAAGTAGATGTAAATTTAAAATAGAGATTTATAAAGGAAAGTTATTTCCTTAAGTAGGAGGAAAAATGGATTATATAAAAATACCAATGGACATAGAAAAGAGAAGTTTTGAAATTATAGGAGAAGAAATGGGACCTCATAATTTCGATGATAGAGAGCTTTCTATAATTAAGAGAGTTATTCATACTACAGCAGATTTTGAATATAAGGATTTAGTTTATATGACAGATGATGCTATAGATACAGCTCTAGAGATTCTAAAAAAGGGAACAACTATATATACAGATACTAATATGGCACTTTCAGGAATAAATAAAAGAGCCTTAGAAAAGTTAAATTGCAGGGTTGTATGCTATGTATCAGAACCAGAAGTTGTAGAGATAGCAAAGAAAAGAGGTATAACTCGTTCTATGGCTGCAGTAGAAAAGGCGGTAGAAGATGGAGTAGAGTTCTTTGTATTTGGAAATGCTCCAACGGCTTTATTCAAACTTAAAGAGTTTATTGAATCAGGAAAGTCTAATTGTAAATTTATTATAGGAGCTCCAATAGGATTCGTAGGAGCAGCTGAATCAAAAGAGGAAATAGAAAAATTAAAAGATATAGATATGATGACAGTTAGAGGAAGAAAGGGCGGAAGTGCAGTAGCAGCAGCTATAGTCAATGCTCTTATGTATATGTTAGTAGAAAGATAAGGTATTAGAATGCTAGACTTATATGTTAACAGTAATGGTAAAAAATTAAGATGTGGTTATACTACAGGGTCTTGTGCAGCAGCTGCTGCTAAGGCCGCTACCTACATGCTTTTTACTGGTAAAAAAATTAAAGAGATAGAGATTAATACACCAAAGGGAATAATTTTAAACTTAGTAATAGATGAAGTTGTTTTTGGTGATGACTATGTGGAATGTTCCATTATAAAAGATGGTGGAGATGACATAGATGCTACCCATGGATTACCTATATGGGCAAGAGCTGAAAAAGGTGAAGAGAGATATATTTTAAAAGGTGGAAAAGGTGTAGGAGTAGTTAATGGTGAAGGACTCTATATTGAAAAGGGTGAAGCTGCTATTAATCCAGTACCTAGACTTATGATAGAGCAAGAGGTAAGTAGTGTGCTTCCAGAGGATGAAGGAGTTACTATTACTATATTTGTACCAAGGGGAGAAGAAGTAGCAAAGAAAACCTTTAATCCTAGGCTTAATATAGTAGGAGGAATATCCATATTAGGAACTACAGGAATTGTTTATCCTATGTCTGAAGAATCAATTAAAGAATCAATAAAAATTGAGATAACTCAAAAGGCTTTAAAAAATAAGGTTCTTATATTAGCCTTTGGGAATATGGGAGAAAAGGTTGCAGAGTCTATGGGATATTCTATAGATCAAGTGGCTATAATATCAAACTTTGTTGGATTTGCTATAGAATGTTGTGTTAGCTGTGGAGTTAAAGAGATAATTATAATAGGTCATATAGGTAAGATATGCAAGATATCTGCTGGTAGCTTTAACACTCACAGTAGAGTATGTGATGTAAGACTAGAAGTAATAGCATTAGAATTAGCATTAGCAGGAGCTCCACATGACTTAGTTAGAAGTATATATAATGAAAAGACTACAGAGGGTGCTATAAAAGCTTTAAAGGGTGAATATAGTGATATATATAAAACTATTGTAGATAAAGTGAAGAAAAGAATGGAGCTTTATAGCTATGGTGAACTTAAATGTGATGTAGTTATGTATTGGGGTGCAACTAATCCTAAGATATTAGCTACAACATTATAGAGGTGGAAAGATGATTTATGTAGTAGGACTTGGTCCAGGAAGTAAGGAGTATATACTTCCTAAGGCTGTTGAAACTTTAGAAAATAGTGATATGTTAGTAGGATTTTCTAGAGCTTTGGAAAGTGTAAATTTTATAAATACTGAAAGATTGGCAGTTAAGTCTTTATCAGATATTTTGAAGATAGTAGAAGAGAACAAGAGCAAGAAAATATCTATAATTGCATCGGGAGACCCATGTTTTTATGGAGTTACTGATTATATAAAGAGAAACATAAAAGAGGAGCCTATAGAGATAATACCAGGACTTAGCTCTTTTCAATATCTAATGAGCAAGATAGGGAAGAGTTGGAATGGAAAATTTTTAGGCAGTGTCCATGGAAGAGAAGAAGATTTTTTAACTGTTGTTAAAGAAAATAGTATGTGTATATTCTTAACAGATAGTAAAAATTCACCTAAGGTTTTAGCAAATAAACTGTTTATAGAAAATATAAGCTGTAATATATGGGTAGGAGAAAATTTATCCTATGAAGATGAGAAAATAACAGTAGGTACACCAGAGGAGATAATGGAGAAGGAATTTTCGTCATTAAGTGTCTTTGTAGTGGAGGAAGTTTAAATGAAATATATAAAAGATGAAGAGTTTATAAGAGGAAACTGTCCTATGACAAAGGAAGAAGTTAGAGTTTTAAGTGTAGCAAAACTTAATTTAGAAGAAAATTCTAAACTTCTAGATGTAGGAGCTGGAACTGGTTCCATATCAATTCAAGGAAGTAAGATTTGCATTAAGGGTAGTGTAGTTGCAATAGAGAGAGATGAGGGAGCTTTAGAGGTAATCTATAAAAATAAAGATAAATTTAATTGTAATAATTTAGAGGTTATAGAAGGTGAAGCTTTAGAAGCTTTAAACTCTATTAAGGAAAAGTTTAATAGTATTTTTATTGGAGGTAGTGGTGGAAATCTTGAAAAAATAATTGAGAAATGCCATAACCTTCTTGAAGATGATGGAGTAATGGTTTTAAATTTTATAACCATTGATAATGTATATAAAGCAATGAGCACTTTAAAAGAATTAAACGTGAAAATTAGCTGTACTCAAGTTGGCGTAAGTAAAACAAGAGGCCAAAGTTATATGTTATTTGGATATAATCCAATTTTTATTGTAGAGGCTTATAAGAATTAGAAATATTGTTGCATAGTAGAAATAGAGGAGTGAAATAGATGGCAAAGTTATATGGAGTTGGAGTAGGGCCAGGAGATAAAGAACTATTAACCTTAAAGGCGGTTAAAACTATAGAAATGTGTGAAGTAATTGTTTCACCAAGTGCGATGAAAGGTGGAAAAAGTATAGCTTTAGGCATTGCAGAGGACTTTATATCAGAGGATAAAGAAGTTATGATAAAGCAATTTCCAATGGGTGGAGAAGAGCAAGAAGAAAAAATCTATGAAGCCTTTAAAGCTATAGAAGAGAAGCTTAAGGAAGGAAAGAATGTAGCATTCTTAACTTTAGGAGATCCTTTTGTTTATAGTACATATATATATTTACTGAAATATATAGAAGAGCATGGCTTTGAAGTTGAAACAATTCCAGGGATAACTTCCTTCTGTGCTAGTGCTAGTCTTGCGCAAAAACCATTAGTTATAGGTGATGAACCATTACTTATAACACCAGCTAGCAGAGTTTCACATATAAAAGATGAAAAGTATGTAGTTATAATGAAGGTCTATAAAAGAGAAGAAGAAGTATTAGACGTTCTTGATGAAAAAGGCTTTANNGCTGGAAGAGAAGGGCAAGAGATTTTAGATAATAAAGAAGATATTTTAGATAATAAAGAATACATGTCACTAATAATAGCAAATAGAGATTAGGAGGAAGAAGAATGGTTTATTTTATAGGAGCAGGTCCGGGAGATGCAGAGTTAATCACAGTAAAAGGAAGAGATACACTTGCAAAGGCAGATGTAGTTATATATGCAGGCTCTCTTGTAAGCAAGGAGCATATGAATTATTGTAAGGCTGGATGTGAAATACATAATTCAGCATCTATGACTTTAGAACAAGTTATAGAAGTTATGGGTAAGGCTGAAAAAGAAAACAAAATGGTAGTAAGACTTCATACAGGTGATCCAGCTATCTATGGAGCTATCAAAGAACAAATGGATGAACTTGATAAATTAAATATTCAATACAAGGTAATTCCAGGAGTTAGCTCATTTACAGCAGCAGCATCTGTAATAAAAAAAGAATTTACACTTCCATCAGTAACTCAAACTGTAATATTAACTAGAGTTGAGGGAAGAACTCCAGTACCAGAAACTGAAAGCTTAGAAAAACTTGCATCAATTGGTGCATCCATGGCTATATTCCTTTCTATTAGCATGATAGATAAGGTAGTTGCAAAGCTAAGAAAAGGTTATGGAAGGAATGTTAATATAGCTGTAGTTGAAAGAGCTACTTGGGAAGATGAAAGAGCTATAATTGGAACTTTAGATGATATAGTAGAAAAGGTTAAAGAAGCAGGCATCACTAAATGTGCTCAAATATTAGTAGGGGACTTTATAAATTGTGATTATGATAAGAGTCTTCTATATGATAAATCCTTTACTCATATGTTTAGAGAAGGACAAAAGTAATTCTTAGAATGTATAATTCTAGAAAGTAGGAGAGTTATGAAGTTAGCAGCAGTGTCTGTAACAAGACAAGGTGATAATATTGCAAAAAAACTAAGTGAAACTTTAGAGCTTAAGCTTTACTCTAGTTATAATAATAAAAACTTCAAACTAAAATCTGTATGTGAAGAGCTTATGAATACTGTAGATGGAATAATTTTTATCTCATCTACAGGCATTGCAGTAAGAGGAATAGCACCTTTTCTAAAGGGAAAGGATAAGGACCCAGCAGTGGTAGTAGTAGACTGTGAAAGCAGATTTGCCATAAGTCTTGCAGGAGGACATCTTGGAGGAGCTAATGAACTTGCTTTAAATGTCTCAGAAATTCTTAAGGCTACACCAGTTATAACTACAGCCACAGATACCATGGGAATAGATGCTCCNNATGATTGCTAAGAATAATAACCTGATTATAGATGATATGAAAATAGCTAAAGATGTAGCTGCCAAATTAGTTGATAAAGCTAAGGTTGGTTTTTTAGATGATGAAGGCCAAATAAAAATGCCAAAGGGATATGTAATTCCTAAAGGAGATATGAAGGGTATCGTTACAGTATCTAATAAAATAGATGTGGATAACTTGCTTCCCGTTGAAGGCTTGATTCACCTTAAACTCATAAGAAGAAACATCATATTAGGTATGGGATGTAGAAAAGATGTGGATAAGGACAAAGTTAAAAACTTTGTTGTGGATACTTTAAAGAAATATAATATAGATTTAAGAGCCATAAAAACTATTTCTACAGTGGAAGTTAAAAAGAATGAGGGAGCATTAATTGCTTTAAGTGAATTTTTAAATTGTCCCATGGAGATTCATTCTTTAAAAGAAATAGAAAGCATAGAACATAAATACAAGGGCAGTGATTTTGTTAAGAAATCTATAGGTGTGAGAGCGGTATGTGAGCCTTGTGTTGAATTAGCAGGGGCAGAGTTACTTACAGATAAAATTAGTTTTGAAGGTATAACCCTTTGTATTGGAAAGTTAGTCTACTGATAATGGAGGAAAAATAATGGGGAAATTATATGTAGTAGGAATCGGTCCAGGAGGACTTGATTACATGACAATTAAAGCTGTAAAGGCTATAGAAGAAAGCGATATAGTAGTAGGATACACAAAGTATATAGAAATGATAAAGCCACTTTTAGATGGTAAGAAAGTTTATTCTACAGGAATGATGGGTGAAGAGGCAAGATGCCAGGAAGCTTTAAGATTAACTAGTGAAGGAACGGTAGCTGTAGTAAGTACAGGAGATGCTGGAATCTATGGTATGGCTGGGTTAATTCTTGAAATGAAAAAGGATGAAGAAGTAGAGGTAATCCCAGGGGTTACAGCATCATCTTCAGCAGGGTCAATAGTTGGAGCTCCACTTATGCATGATAACTGCAACATAAGCTTAAGTGATTTAATGACTCCATATGAAGATATAAAGAAGAGAGTTAAGCTTGCAGCAGAAGGGGATTTTATAATATCTCTTTATAATCCAAAGAGTAAGGGAAGACCTCATTACTTAAGAGAAGCTATAGATATAATAAAGGAATATAGAAATGAAAATACACCAGTTGCTATTGTAAAGCATGCCTTAAGAGAAGGTCAAGAAGCTACAGTTTGCACTATAGGAACCTTTGATGATTCTATAGTAGATATGATGACTATGGTTATTATAGGAAACACTAAGAGTTATATAAAAGATGGATTATTTATAACTCCAAGAGGATATAAATTAGAAAACAAGTAGACATTAAGGGGGAGAATTACAATGATAGCTTTAATAGTAGGTACTTCAGAGGGAAAGGTAATTCTTTCCCATCTAAATAAATATACAGATAACATTTTAGTATCCACAGCTACCACNNAAATATAAAATATTAAATGATAAACCTTTAGTTTATGAAGAGTTAAAAGCATTATTTATGAAAAGTGGTGTAAGGGTAATTGTAGATGCATCTCATCCCTATGCAGTTCAAATAAGTGGAACAGCTATGAAGATAGCAAAGGATATGGGAATTGAGTATGTAAGGTATGAAAGGATAAGTACTTTGGATACGTTACCTAAAAATGATTTGATAATAGAGGTGCCAACCTATGAAGAATTAGGAGAAGCCCTAAAAGATATAGATGGATGTATTTTAAATACTACAGGAAGTAGAAATATAGATAAGATATTAGATTTAAAACTTCAAAATAGAATAGTTCATAGAGTGCTACCTTCTTTAAAAGTTATGGAGGAAGTATTTGCGTTAGGTGTTAGAGTGGAGGACTTGATATTCATAAAAGGACCTATAGGTTATGAACTAAATAAAGCCTTTATAAAAGAATATGATGGTAGGGCTTTAATAACAAAGGACAGTGGTCCGCAAGGTGGAACTTATGAAAAAATAAAGGCTGCCATAGACATGGGAATTAAAGTTTTTGTAGTAGAAAGAAAGACCATGGATTACGGTAAAGTCTTTAATGATGAAGAAAAATTAAGTAACTATATCTGTAGCAACCAAGAAAACTATTAGTAACATTTCAAAGTGTAATTAAAGACTCGGGTGACGGTGGGAGTAACTTTTATTATACAAAACAAAAAGTTATGTTATAGATTGTATACTGATATATTTAAAGTGCACGTTAAGTATATTATTTATAATCACATTATTTAGCTACAGTTAAATATATAGAAATTTAAATATAAGCAATGCTAGCGGTATTATATTTAAATCATTTTTACTAAATATAAGGGGGAAAAATTATGAATAAATCAAGTATTACTAAAAAATCATTTGTATTTATATGGGCATTAGCATTATTCTTTACAGTGCCTAAATTAGCTTATGGTATGCATATTGCAGAAGGGTTTTTACCAATGGCTTGGTGTGCTTTTTATTTTGTAGCATGTATTCCATTTGTAGCATTAGGAATTAGAGATATAAGAAAGAAAACTATGAGTAGCAAGGATTTAAAAATGCTTTTAGCATTGATTGGAGCCTTTGCTTTTGTATTATCAGCAATGAAACTACCTTCTGTTACAGGAAGTTCATCACATCCAACAGGTACAGGTCTTGGAGCAATGATATTTGGACCATTTGCTATGTCTGTGGTTTCTATAGTAGTTCTTTTATTCCAAGCGCTTTTCTTAGCTCATGGAGGATTAACAACTTTAGGAGCTAACGTTTTATCAATGGGTATTGCAGGACCAATAGTAGCCTTTGCAATTTATAAGGTATTTAAAAATAAAAATAAAAAATTAGCAATATTCCTTGGTGCAACTTTAGGGGACTTAGCAACATACCTAGTTACATCCATTCAACTTGGACTTGCATTCCCAGCTACTACAGGTGGATTTGCAGCGGCATTTATAAAGTTTGTATCAATATTTGCTATAACTCAAGTTCCACTTGCTATAGTAGAAGGAATAATAACTGTTATGATATTTGACTTTATAGAAAAACATGCCTCTGAGGAGTTATTAGAAGTTGGAGGTGTAAGATAATATGAAAAAAAATATAGGATTAATTTTATTATGTATAGCAATTGTGGTAGGATCTTTATTCTTAGGTAGAAATGGTGAATTTAATGGTGCCGATGGAGAAATTGAAGTTAAAATCCAAGAATTAAATGGAGATTATGAACCTTGGGCAGCGCCTATGTGGGAGCCACCATCAGGAGAAATTGAAAGCTTCCTTTTCTGTTTACAAGCAGCAATTGGGGCTGGATTCATAGGATACTACATTGGTGTTAAAAAAGGAGCTTCAAAGAATAAAGGAGCTAAGACTAATGTAGGTGGAAAAGTGAAAGAATGTTAAGGACAGTACTTTCATATTCAAAGCTAAGTAAATTAGCAAATATTCATCCTATAGAGAAAATAATTTTATGTATATTACCAATAATAGCACTTAGTTTTAGTACTAGGTGCTATCCTTTGGTTATAAATATAATTTTTTTTCTTGTACTTCATATTGTTTATAAGAACCCTATGCATATAGTAAAGCACTTTGTAGAGGCGACTTTTTTATTTGCTTTAGTTTCTTCTATAACCTTTGTATTTGATTATGGATGGTATAGTACTTTAATACTTATATTAAAGGCGGTGTCTGGAGGGATATCAGTTAGTTTTTTAACTTTAACTACACCTACAGATCATGTATTTTATATATTCTCTAAGATAAGTTGGCTTAGAGATATTTGTGATATAGGAAAATCTATGGAGAGATTTTTAATACTTATAGATGATGAATTTCAAACATTACGAAAGAGTATGTTATGTAGAGGTGCCTTTGGTGGTTTTAAGAATAAGGTTAAAGACTCAGGAAGTCTTGCTGCTTTACTTTTTATTAATACGTTAAAACGTTGGAAAGAAATTAAGGATGGAATTAATAGTAGAGGCTATAGAGGAAATATTTATTATGGCTTTGAAGAATTCCGTTTGTCATATAAAAGAATAGCTATAATAGTAGGATATATTACATTTCTTATTATTTTGGTGAGTATACCTAAGTGGTTTTAGAAGCTGGGTATACTTTTTATTTTTTTGATAACTCTCTTAATTTAATATAGAATTTTGTAGTTTATAGGGTTAAAGGTATATACTATATAATAGAGGTTGTAAAAAAATATAAATTAAAGTATAGAACTTAAAAGGACAAAAAATAGGAAAAATCCTCCTGAAGTAAATAGAAAGAAATTTCCTATATAAGATAAATATAAAAGATTAAGGATTTAATAATTGATAACTATTATCAATAAATTCATATTACTATAATATTTTACATATGTCAATATAATTGAAAATAATTTTCAATTAAAAATTAATGTATTTAGTAAACATACTTGTTAATATATTATTAAGAGGAGACTTGTAATACATTTATATAAATAAATTTTAAAAAACATGTGGGATATGGATGATAAATTAATTAAAAAATGATTGGGGTAATTTAGAAAATGAGATATGTTAATTTAGAAGAATTGAAAGAGCTCCTAGGTTTTAATAGCATAGATGAAAATACTTTAAGCAAGTTATCTAATATTACTAGAGTCACTAGGTATGAAAAGGGGAAGGTATTATTTAGAGATAAGGATATTGTAGACAATGTCTACATTGTATTAAAGGGAAAGGTATCATTATATAAGTTCAATGAAAAGGGGCAAAAAAAAGTAATATTTATATTGGGCACAGGTGATATTATAAATGAAGTTATATTACAAAGTTCTACTGCATCTATAAATTGTGAAACCATAGAGGACTCTCAAATAATGTATTGTAACACCATAGAGCTTTTACAAGTTATGGAATCAGACTTTGAGTTTACAAAAATGGTACTGTCATCTTTATCTTTAAAAGTAAGAAGAATGTATAGACAATTTAAAAATACTACTGGAGTTTTAAATATGGGAAAGAGAGTTGCATCAAAGCTTTGGAAACTAAGTAGGGATTATGGGGTAGCCAATGACAATGGTATATTAATAGACATGGAGATTAGTATAACCTATCTAGCAGACTTATTTGGAGCACAAAGGGAGACCATATCAAGGGCATGTAAAGAACTTAGTGAATTGGGATTAATTGAATACAATAATAAAAAATTTATAATAAAAAATAAAGAAAAACTTTTAGAATATTTTAAAGCACCGTGATTTTTATCACGGTGCTTTAAATTTTATAAGCCTATAATGAAGCTATAATTATTAAAGAGGGAAGGGATTTATTATGGTTTGTGGAGATTTTAACAAAGTATGTGCAGCTGGTAAAACTAAGATGCAATTGTTGAATGAAAACCCTGTAGGATATTTTATTTCTTCTATGTTGGCTGGATTATTTATAGGATTAGGTTCTATTCTTATCTTTACCATAGGAGGTCAACTGACATCAGCAGGTTCAGGTGCTGTAAAGATTGTTATGGGATTAGCTTTTGGTGGAGCGTTGAGTCTAGTCATAATGGCAGGGGGAGAATTATTTACAGGAAATAACTTTGTACTAGCATCAGCATCCCTAAATAAGGATGTACCATGGAAAGGTACTATAAAGCTATGGTTAGTATGCTTTTTAGGAAATCTACTAGGTTCAATTATAGCAGGAGTAATGTTTAAATTATCAGGTTTAGCTACAGGGAGTGTAGGTGAATATATTGCAAAGGCATCAGAAATAAAAATGACAATGCCATTAATACCACTATTTTTCCGTTCTGTATTCTGTAATATCTTAGTTTGTTTAGCAGTTTGGTGTGGATTTAAATGCAAAGAAGAAGTAGCAAAATTAATTATGATATTTTGGTGCTTATTTATATTTATTACAGTAGGATTTGAGCACAGTATCGCTAATATGACAGTATTAACAATAGGGTTATTATCACCTTTTGATGCTTATGTCACCATAGGTGGATATATATATAATATTTTAGTTGTAACACTTGGTAATATGGTTGGAGGTATTTTCTTCGTAGCTCTTCCATACTACATTATATCAAGAAAAAAAGTAAATTAGAGGTGAATTATGGGTTACAAATTATATTTAGAAAAATTCAATGAAATTTTAAAAGAGCTTTCATCAGAGTATATAATATATGCTCCTATATTAATTAAAGGTGGTGCAAACTTTTCCGATACAGACAGGGTTAGATACGGGCAAATATCAAAGGTTGAAGATATAGTTTTTGATGAAAAATCTCATTTTTCCTTTAAGGAAGTGTTATTACCACAATCTGAAACTCTACTTTATTTTACTGAAGATGAAGTAAAGGAAGCAGCTCCTAAATCTAAAGGGTCAATAGTGTTTTTAAGAAGTTGCGACTTACATGCTGTAAAAAGAATGGATGATATATACTTAAGAAATGGCTTTGAAGATTACTATTACAAAAGACTTAGAGAGAATACAAAATTCATATTGATGGGGTGTGAAAGAACCTTTGAAAATTGTTTCTGTGTAGATATGGGAACTAATAAATCAAATAATTATGATGGATACATTAGGGTAGAAAATCATGAAGTTTACTTTGATAGCAAATGTGAAACTTTTGACATTTTATTAGAGAAAAAAGAGGCTGAGACTTTAGAGGTAGAACCTAAATTTATTTCTGAAAATAATGTTACCGTTAACATTCCAGAAGAACTTAGTATAGATGTTATGAAATTCACCATGTGGGAGGAATATAATCAAAGATGCATTGCTTGTGGTCGTTGTAATTTTGTCTGTCCTACATGTACTTGCTTCACTATGCAAGATATTTTCTATCAAGATAATAAAAATGTAGGAGAACGTAGAAGAGTATGGTCTTCCTGTCAAGTGGATGGATTTACTGATATGGCTGGAGGACATAGCTTCAGACAAAATAAGGGTCAAAGAATGCGTTTTAAGGTGTTACACAAAGTATATGATTACAAGAAAAAATGGGGTTACCATATGTGTGTAGGCTGTGGTAGATGTGATGATATATGCCCAGAATACATTTCATTTAGTAACTGTATTAATAAATTGCAATCAGCATGTGATGAGGTGAAATAGATGAATAAGAATGAATATATACCTTTTATTTCAGAAATAAAGGAAGTAATAAAGCATACAGAAATTGAGTATACCTTTAGAATGAGCTATATTGGTGATGTGAAACCAGGACAGTTCTTTGAAGTATCAATACCTAAATATGGAGAAGCACCTATATCAGTAAGTGGTATTGGAGAAGGAACTGTTGATTTAACAATACGTAAGGTAGGAAAGGTTACTGATGAAATATTTAGTAACTATATAGGTGATAAATTATTTTTAAGAGGACCCTATGGAAATGGTTTTGACATAGATAATTATAAAGGTCATGAAGTTATTGTAGTAGCTGGAGGTACAGGACTTTCTCCAGTAAGAGGAATTGTGGACTATTTTGGTAATAATCCACAGGATGCTAAAAAATTTTCCCTAATTTGTGGATTTAAATCTCTTGAAGATATTTTATTTAAAGAAGATATTAAGAGATGGAATAACACCATGGAATTAATTCTTACTGTAGATAAGGCAGAGGAGAGCTATGGAGGAAATGTTGGAATGGTGACTAAGTACATTCCAGATATGAAAATAGATGATATTAATGATGTACAAGTAGTTGTTGTAGGACCACCAATTATGATGAAGTTTACTGTGGCTGAATTCTTAAAAAGAGGAATTCCAGAAAAAAATATTTGGATTTCTCAAGAGAGAAAAATGTGTTGTGGTATTGGAAAATGTGGACATTGTAAGATAGATGATACGTATATATGCCTAGATGGACCTGTGTTTAACTATACAAAGGGCAAAGAGTTAATAGATTAATTGGAGGTGAAGTACATGGATATAAACACTAAAAACCTAAAAAAGAATGCATTTAGGGTTACAAAAAGAAGAGGGTATACAGCATCAAGAATTCGTGTTCCAGGGGGAAAGATGGATGCTAAATATTTAGCCATGATTCAAGAGATTGCAGAAAAATACGGTGATGGAACTGTAAACATTACTATGAGGCAAGGCTTTGAAGTACCAGGTATTAGCTTTGAACATATGGATAAAGTAAATGAATTATTGCAACCAATTATTGAAGGATTAGAAATTAATCAAACAGATGAAGGAAAGGGTTACTCTGCAGCTGGAACTAGAAATATATCTGCCTGTGTAGGAAACAATATCTGTCCATATGCTAATTACAATACAACGGAATTTGCAAAGAAGATAGAAAAGGCCATCTTCCCCAATGATTTACACTTCAAAGTAGCTTTAACAGGATGTTCTAATGACTGTGGAAAAGTTAGATTAAATGATTTTGGAATAATAGGGATGACAGAACCTCAATATGATATGAATAAATGTGTATCCTGTGGAGCTTGTGTAAGAGCATGTACAAAGAAATCCACTGGAGCATTAACCATGAATAACTACAAAATCCAGCGTGATCATAAGAAGTGTATAGGGTGTGGAGAGTGTGTAATAGCATGTCCAACAGATGCATGGACTAGAAGCAGAGAAAAATATTATAAGCTTGTACTGTTAGGCAGAACAGGAAAGAAAAACCCACGTTTAGCTAAGGATTTTATAGCTTGGGTAGACGAAGAGAGTATAATAAAAATAATTTGTAACACCTACAGCTATGTTAAGCAATATATAGATAAGGATGCACCAGGTGGTAAGGAGCATATAGGATATATTGTAGATAGAACAGGCTTCCCAGAATTTAAAAAGTGGGCAATGGAGGGAGTTAAGCTTTCTGATAAAACTGTTGTTCAAGAAACCATGTATTGGGATGGAATTAAGTATTAAAAATAATATATTTTATTCACAATTGACTTTTGTCCCTTGAATGTAAATATTTGTTGTAGTATAATTATATTTGTAAAATTTGAAAAAATAAATAAAACTAAATAATGAAATATAGGTTTGATTTTATCAATTAAAAGGGAAGTAGGTGTAAATCCTACACGGTCCCGCCGCTGTAAAGGTGGAGTTTTGTACTTATACCACTGGGAAACTGGGAAGGTGTACAAAAACCATGAAACCTGAGTCAGAAGACCTGCCTGTGTTTTAACACATAAACTCTGCGGAGAATGGAGTGGTGTAACACAAGATATTTATATACATATATATACATAAATATATTTTCAATATATTTTTTGTGCTTATATATTTTTATGATGTATATGATTGGTAAATATGATGTTATTTAAGTCCATTTAACTTAGAGTTAAATGGACTTTTTTTACGTTTAAATTTATTTGAAATAAGTAATAAATTAATAATTTTAAAGGGGGCGAAAAATTGAGTTTTAACAAAAGAAAGTTTGATTTTCATGTTTTAACATATATTATTCTATTTTTATCATTAATAATAATAATTTTTTCTAATGATAATCCGGCAGTGGTTTTCTCTCTATATTTTTATATATTTTCATTATTCATATATAGCGGAAACACATATAAATTAAAAAAAGTTTTAGTCTATTTTATACCCTTTGCCATATTTATAATTCTTCTAAATATGATATTTGTTACACAAGGTAGTATTATTTTATTTCAAATTGGAAGTAAAAGATTTACCTTGGAGGCTTTAATATATGCATTAACAATGGCACTTAAGTTATTTGCAGTGGCCAGTCTCTTTATATCTTTTGAATTTATTATTGATTCAGATAGGGCAATTTCATATTTTTCAAGCAAGATGCCAAAATCAACTTTAACTCTGGTTATTGCTTTTAAGTTAGTTCCTGGTCTTAGAGATAGATTAAATAAACTTAAAGAAATTTATACAATTAGAGGAGTTGATTTTAATAAAAAGAGTTCAAGAGAAAAGACTAAAAGCTATGTTCCAGTATTGTCAATATTACTTGAAAATTCCATGGAAAGTTCTTTTGATATAGGGGAAGCAGCTTTTGTTAGAGGATTTTTAAGTAATGAAAGAAGTACCTATGACAGACAGAAGTTTAGAAAAAAAGATATTTCTATTATGGTTTTAAGCGGAGTTTTATTAATAGTATATATATTTGCTCAATATAAAGGAGCTGTTGATTTCAAAATATATGATGGGGTAAGTCTAGTAAATATAGTAAACTATGGAACAACATCAATATTTGTGATTATTCTAGCTATTACATTATTAATTTTAAAATATAGTAGGGAGAAAGACTATGGAATATATAGAGATTGAAAATTTAAGTTATTCATATCCTCTAGAAGGAAAGAAATCTTTAAATAACATAAATTTAGGATTAGGCAGAGGTGAAGTTCTCTTAGTAATTGGGAAGTCAGGTTCAGGGAAATCAACTTTAGCTAAATCAATTACTGGGGCTGTTCCTCATTTTTATGGGGGCACAATATCAGGAGGAATTATCATTGATGGAGTACCGTTAGAAGAGATGAACCATAGCGAAAGGGCAAAGACAGTTACAATGGTTTTTCAGGATCCAGAGAAACAATTAATGATGAATAAGGTTCATAGAGAAATTGCTTTTGGACTTGAGAATATAGGGGTAAGTGAATCAACAATTAAGAGACGTGTCTGGGAGGTCATGGAGTTTATAGGAATAACTGACCTGGCAGAAAGAGATATAACAACTTTATCAGGAGGTCAAAAGCAAAAGGTTGCAATAGCCTCTGCAGTGGCATATTTGCCAAAATGTATTATTTTTGATGAACCTTCCTCTCAGCTTGATGTTTCTGCGGCAGAAAGCATTGTGAATCTAATTAGAAAAATAAATGAAGAATTAGGAATAACAATAATCATTATAGAGCAGCGAGTAAATAAATGGTTTGATATAGCTGATAAAATTGCCTATATGAATGAGGGTAAAGTTAATTTTTATAATAGTAGGCATGATTTTTATAAAAAATCTAAAGAAGAAGTTATTAATTTTTTACCTGATTATTTGAAGCTTAGCAAAAACCTTTCATGGGATAATATGCCTAATAATTTTAAAGAAACTAGATGTAGAATTGATGATAAATATTCTGACATTAGCATAGATTGTTTAGATTTAAAAATAGATAAAAATCATATTAAGAAACAAGTTTGCGAATATGGTAATAATGTAATAAAAATAGAAAAATTAAATTGTTACTTCAATTCGATTCATGCCGTAAAAGATCTTTCATTAAATATTGAAAATAGAGATTTCATAGGTATTATGGGAGCAAATGGGGCCGGTAAGAGTACACTTTTAAATTCTCTTATTGGGATTAAAGAGTATAAAGGTAGTATTAAGGTATTTGGTAATGAAGTGAAGAAATTAACTGTTAATAAGATGGCAAGTATCATTGGATATGTATCACAGAATCCCAATGATTACATATCAAAATCGACGGTGTATGAAGAATTAAAGTTTACAATGGATAATTATAATTCCTTTGATAAGGAAGAATTAGAAAAGGTTTTAAAAGATTTAGATATTTATGAACTTAAGGATAAAAATCCAAGGGATTTAAGTGGAGGTCAAAAACAGAGGGTAGCCATAGGTTCTATATTAGTGATGAAGCCTAAAATACTTCTTATTGATGAGCCAACAAGAGGCCTTGATCTTGAAGTTAAAAATAAATTAGGTAGGGTTCTAAAAAATTTAAATAATAATGGAACTACAATAGTTATGGTCACCCATGATGTGGATTTTGCCTGTGATTTTTGCAAAAGTTTTGCCCTTATGTTTAATGGAGAAATAGTATCAATGGGAAGTAGAGATGAGGTACTAAGCCATGGAATTTACTATACAACTTCCATAAATAAACTTTTTAAGAATGTAAATGAGAAGATTTTTACACTTGATGAAGGAAAAAAATATCTACTAAAAGAGGGACAAGCAAATGAAAAAAATTAGTTTAATAATAACTTCCCTTATTATTTTAGTTCTTATGATACTTACACTGCAAAAGGATATCCAAAATAGTTTTGCCCTACTTTCTACATTGGGGGTTTTGGGAATACTGTTTTTAAGTTATTTTTACTTTGAGAAAAGTATGCTGGGTACAAAGGAGATTGCAGTAATTGCTACTTTAAGTGCATTTACTGCACTATCTAGAATTGCCTTTGCTCCTATACCAAATGTGAAGCCTGTAACATTCCTTGTAGCATTATCAGGTTTTGTATTTGGGCCCTATGAGGGATTTCTTATTGGGAGTACATCAGCATTTTTATCTAATATTTTTTTTGGACAGGGACCATGGACACCGTGGCAGATGTTTTCCTGGGGACTTGTGGGAATTATCTCTGGTATTTGGGGGAGAAAGGGAAAAAGAGTAAGCGCCCTAAAATTTTCAATTATATGTTTTATATATGGATTTATGTTTGATTGGATCATGAATTTTTGGTATGTTTTGGGCTTTGTAAAACCAATTACAATACAAAGTGTTATCATGGCTTATCTGTCAGGATTAACATTTGATATTTTACATGGAGGAGGTAGCTTTATTTTCTCAATTATATTCTATGATAGCTTTATTGATGTACTTTTAAGATACAAAAGAAGGCTTGATATAACTTATATAAAAAATTAATGGAGGGGATTTTATGAAGAATACATTTAAAAAGAATCTATTATGTTTATTAGTTGCATTACTAATTGGATTTACTCAGTTTTCTACAATTTTTACACAAAAAGTTGAAGCTGCTGATAAATCTGTAAAGGTGAAGGTTAGGATTGAAGCTAGTGACCATACTATTGTTCCAGAAACAGAAGTGGATGTAACAAATTTTGAGCTAGAACCTTATAACTGTAATGAAGTTAGCGGTGAGCCTAAGGCAATACATGCTATAATCAAAGCTTTAGAAGCTAATGGTCTTAATCCAAAAGATCAAAGCAAATTTAACTTTGGACGTGGAAGCTATATATCCAATATTGATGGAGTATCTCAGGGATCATTTGGGTCATTTGATGGTTGGGGATATTATGTTAATGATAATTATACAGATAAGTTAGTTGGTGGTCATGATTTAGTAGATGGGGACAGTATAGTACTATTCTATATGGAAAATTATGTGTACGCACGTTATGGTTATTTTAATAAGAAAGCAGTTAGCGCAAAAACTGGGGAAGATATTTCACTAGATTTAACTGGTAAATATTTTTTTCCGGGTGGAATACCAAATGATGTGGCTTTAGTAGATAAGGCAAAAATAATTATTAATGATAAAGAAACCGAATATGTTACTGATGAAAATGGACAAGTAAAACTAAACTTTGATAAACCAGGAACCTACATTGTAACTGCAGATAAAAGGGTAAAGGATTGTGATCCCTTTGACTACAGTAAAACTGGAAGACCCTTCAAAGATAAAGTTCTTGACAATAGAATGCTAGCAAGACCATACTGTAAAATTGTTGTTGAACAAAAGGATGAAGTTGCTCCAGAAATAACAACAAATATAAGTAAAACAACAGTGACAAAAAGTGAGTTTACATTCACAGTATCTGCAATTGATAATGTTGATGGTAAGGTTAATAGTGAAGTTAAATTAGGAGACAATGTTATTGAGCCTAATGAAGATGGACAATATGTTGTTAATCTTTTTAAGGGCGAAAATAGAATATCTATTAAAGCAGTAGATAAGGCTGGAAATGAAGGAAAGAAGACTAGAGTAGTTAACTATAAAGAATTATTACCTATTAGTTCATATGATATTAAGAGTGAATTAGAAAAAACTAAAAACTATATGATTGCTAACAATGGTGATGAGTGGTCAGCTCTAAGTTTAAGTAAATTTGGAATTAAAGGTAATAAAGAAAGTTTTAACAATATAGTTAAACAATTTAAGAGTGGAGTAGAAGAAGACGGATTATCAGAGTATTTTTATAAAGATACAGATCTTGAAAAAATGATAATGTATGTTACTAGCCAAGGTTATAATCCTTATAATTTCTTAGGTCATGACTTGGTTAAGGAGTTATTTAACAGAGATGTAAAAGAATTTAATAGATATGCACAGATATTTGGATTGATGGTTTACGATTACTGTAATGTAAGTGGAGAATATAAAATTACAAAAGATATACTAGCTAAGGAATTAGTTAATAGTAAAGTAGTTTATGATGTAGATGGAAATGAATATTGTGGATGGAATATATGGGGTTCTGAGGTAGATGTTGATACAACTGCTGCTGCAATAAATGCGTTATCAAGCTATTATGATAATAATAAAGAAATTAAAGATACTATTGATAAAGCAGTTAAGACATTAGCATTAATGCAAAAAGAAAATGGATGTTATGAAGCTTGGGGAAGTGAAGCTAGTGAAAGCATTAGTTTTACAATTTTAGGACTTACATCAATAGGTGTTGATCCAGCTGGTGAGTTATTCACTAAATCAAATGGAGAAGACGTAAACAATTTAGTTTCTGCCTTGCTTACATTTAAGGGCACTGATGGTCAATTTAAGCATACAACAGATACTAATAATAATTACATGTCAAGTGAGCAGGCATTAAGAGCTTTAATTGCCTTAGAGCAATTTAGAGGAAATGGTAAATATAATTATTATAAGAGTAATATTGATGCAAAATTATTACCCGTATATATTGAAGGTAATAATAATCCTGTAGTTAATGTTCCAAAAGATACAGATGATATCAAAATACCTATAGGTATAATTAAGAGTTCAGAGTCAAATAAAGTAGTAGTAAATTGGAATGATACATCTTTGAATATACCATCTAAGATTTTTGATTCATATACAGGAATTTTAGAAGATTATCAGGTTATTTTAAAAAGAGAAGTTTTAGATAAAAATTCTAATATATTAAATATAGAAAATGGAACTAAGGTCATAGGTAAGGTTTTTGATTATACTATGTCAGTAAAAGATAATAAAGGAAAGATAACTGAAATAAAGAATTTTGGCAGCAATAAAGTAAAGGTTGTAATAAAATTATCAAAAGATGATATAAAGGGAATAGATGTTTCAAAATTAGCAGCATATTATTACAATGGTACTAAGTGGGAAAAAATAGATGGTGGTAAATTTGATAATAATAATTTAACATTTACCTTTGAAACTACACATTTTAGTGTTTATAGCTTGATGGTTAAAGATGATCAATCTAAGGACAATAGTGATAAAACAGATGAGGAATCAAATAATAAAACAGATAATGAAATAAATAATGATACAAATAACAAAACAAACAATGGTGGTAAGAGTGAGTCCAATACCGTTAATGGTAATAAAGCAGACGAGCTTCCTAAAACAGGAAAAGCTATGGATCTAAATTTACTAATAGCTGGTGCATTGATTTGTATAGTATCAGGGATTGTTTTAATAAGAAGAAAAAAAGTTAGTAATAACTAAAATAGTAAATATATAAGGAAGCTGTGGGCTTCCTTGTGTATTTATTAGAATTTAGAGAGAGGGTGCTATGTTGAAGGGGAAAAATAAGATATTACTTATAATTTCCGCTCTTATTATTTTTGCGGGAATGTTTGTTTTTGCACAAAAACTTCAAAAGTCATACAATAATACAATTGCTGAAAAGGCTACAATCACAGCTGAGCAAGAAAATAAAGAAGACAGCAAAAATGATAAAGTTAATAAGGAAGTAAGTGATAAGGAAACTAGTACGGATAAGACTGATAATAAAGAAGATAGTAAGATTAATAGAAGCAATAAAGAGACTAATGATAAAGAAAATGTCATAGTTAATGATTCATCTAAAGTTAAATATAATTCTGATTCTAACACTGAAAAGAACTCTAATGCTAATAGCTATAATTCGAAAAATTCATCTACTGAAAAGAAAAAAACTGCAATTAAAAAGGAAGAATCATCAAATTCATCAAATAGTTCTAAAGCAGCTGTAAAACCTAAAAAGAAGGAACCAGCTCCAGAGGTAAAAGATGAAACTCCAAACTTTATAGTAATTGATACAATAAGTAATAAAACACTAGCTTCTAAACATGTAGATTATGATAATATTACTGTTGCTCAATTAACATTCAAGGTTTTAGATGAGTTAGGGATAAAATATAGAACTACAGGCTTTAATGATACAATATACTTTGCATCTATTGCAGGGCTTAGAGAGAAAGCAGCTGGTCCTTTAAGTGGATGGTGCTACTATGTAAAGAAAAGTGGTAGTAATGAATTTGTTAAACCTAATGTGGGAACTGGAAGTTGGATTTATAATAAAGGTGATACTGTGATATGGAAATATTGGAAGGATGGAGTTAATAATTAATTTTTATCAATGCCAACATTAGTTAAATATATAAATAAGAAAGTACCTATTATAACTGAAGGCACTTTCTTATTTTTTAATTACTCCAAGGAGTTCTTTCTTTTTTTAATAAATTTATAAGCTAAGAATCCAAAACAAATTACTAGAATAGCTACAGCTACCATAGAATAATCTTTTAAAATCTTTTGAATTAGGTCAGTATTTTCACCTAAAAAATATCCTAAAGATATAAGAATTATGTTCCAAATAGTTATACCCCCAAGGGAGAATAATATAAATTGAGAATAACTCATTTTTACAGCCCCTACAGCTAGTGATATGTAAGTTCTAGTTAAAGGGAATAATCTACTTAGAAACACAGCAGGTTTTCCATACTTATCAAGAAATAAATCTAACTTATTGAAACTCTTTTTTGCACCAGATGATTTACTACAAAGCCAATTTATTATAGGAGAACCTCCAAAGTATCCAATGGTATAGCAAAGAGTTGAACCAATTAATCCTGCTCCAGTACTAAGAAGAATAACTCCAATAAAGCTAAAGTTACCATAAGAAGCTAAAAGCCCTATAAAAGGTAAAAGTACTTCACTAGGCAATGGAAAACAGGAATATTCTAAAAATACCGCTAGGAATACACCAGGATATCCAAATCCTTGTATAGTAGTTATTATTGTATTTAAAAAATCATTTACAAAATCCATATAAGCACCTCAAATTTATATTTTAAGATATAATTAAATAAATGTATTATAAACTTAAAGTGTATAAACTTAAAGTTTAATTAAGTTAAGTTTATGTTAAATACAGTATATTGTAATATATTATTAAAGTTTTAAGGATATAACTTTTATGTATAGTTACTTATACTTTTATATTGAAGGAAATTAATAACAATAATAAGTGTATTGTATAAGATACTAAATGAAAATCAAGGAAAATCCTTGAATTACATAGGTAAAAGTAGTATAATAATATTGTAGTTGATACACTATATTATATTAAAAAACAATATATAACGTTAGCTTACATAAGCTGATTAATAAAGAGAAAATTTAATATAAAAATAATAGAGGTACAAAGTTTAATACTTTGTTTAAAAGGGAAGTAAGTGAAAATCTTATACGGTCCCGCCGCTGTAATGGGGAGAAGCTTCTTAAAGCGCCACTGACGAATGTTGGGAAGGCTGAAGCAACTGTGAACCAAAGTCAGAAGACCTGCCTATATTAATACACTAGATACTCTACGGTAGATGGAGGGGTGTTATAAAAGAATGGATATATATTAAAGTATTGCGTATACTTTAATGTAATTTTTCTGTGATTTTTATACCCCTTAACTGGAGAGTTAAGGGGTTTTGTTGTTAAGTAAATATATAACTTTATATCCCTAATAATTATTGCCCTATAAAAAATTTATATATAATAATTAAAGGTTTGAAGATATTGCATCTTTGAGCCTTTAATTATTATATTGTTAAAAACATAGAGTGTTATTATCTGATGAAGCAATTACTTCTTTAATAGCATTAACAGCATATAATACATCATCTTCAGTGTTAAAGGTGCCAAAGGCGAATCTTACTGTTCCGTTAGGGAAGGTGCCTAAGGTCTTATGAGCTGATGGTGCACAATGAAGCCCACATCTCACAGATATGCCGTATTTTTTAGATAGCATATGGGATATTTGACCATTATCACCCTTAGGAAAATCAATGGATACTACAGAAGTCCTATTTTCAGCAGAGGGTAGTCCCAGAACTTTAATTTCTTTTATATCCTTAATGTTATCTAAAAATAGTTTAGTTAATTTCGTTTCATGATCTTTTATATTACTAAGTCCTTTTTCCTTTAGATATTTTAAGGCTGCACTTAAGCCAAATATTCCAGGTATATTTGGAGTACCACCTTCAAATTTATCAGGCATGTAATCAGGTTGGATTTCATATTCAGAGAAGCTACCAGTACCACCGTCTATAAGAGGAGTAGTTAATTTAGCTAACTCATCTTTTATTAAAAATCCACCTATACCTTGAGGTCCAAGAAGTCCCTTATGACCGGTAAAACATAAAATATCTATATTCATTTTCTCCATATCTATTGGAATTAATCCAGCTGTTTGTGCTGTGTCTGCAATGAAGCAAATATTGTTTGCCTTGCAGAACCGTCCTATTTCTTCAAAGGGCATAATAGTTCCACATACATTAGAGCTATGAGTCATTACTACAGCTTTAGTATTAGGCTTAAGGTATTTATGTAAATCAGATGAATTTAACTGTCCTAGAGAATTACAAGGTACTACAGAGTGCTCTATACCTTTACTTTGTAAGGCGTTTAAAGGGCGAAGTACTGCATTATGTTCCATAGAAGAAGTAATCACATGGTCACCAGTCTTTAAAAATCCTTTTAAAATAACATTAAGACTATGAGTTATATTGCTAGTGAAAATTACATTTTCAGGTTTTGAAAAATTAAATAGTTCACAGAGTAGTTCTCTAGTTTCATAGACTATGTTTTCTGCATTAAAGGAACTATCATAACTACCCCTATTTACATTTCCACCTACATTAACAATATAATTTGTCATAGCTTCAGCTACAGAGTTAGGCTTAGGAAAGGATGTAGCACCATTATCTAAATATACTTTTCTCATAATTACCTCCTGAAATCTATATATCCTATATCTAATTAAAGCTTTAAAAAATTTTTTTCCTACATTATTATAGCATAGAGAATTAAATATAAAGATTTTATATACTAGGGTTACATAAGCATTAAAAAAACAAATAGATTGTTCTTCATCTATTCGTAATAAAAATTTAATAAAAATATAAATATATGTTAAAATTTACTTTGAATGAAGTATTATCAAATATATGGGGGGATAAACGGTGAAAGAAAAAAGAGGCATAATTTTTGCTGGTGGAATCATTGGTCTATTATCTGTAGCTTTGGTGTATTTAGGAAATCCTAAAAACATGGGTGCTTGTATAGCCTGTTTCTTAAGAGATATAGCAGGTGCTGTAGGACTACATAGAGCTGAAGTTGTACAGTATATAAGACCAGAAGTTATTGGAATAGTTTTAGGAGCATTCATAATTGCACTATTTACAAAGGAATTCAAAGTAAAGGGTGGTTCTTCACCATTTTTAAGATTTATTCTTGGTGCTATAGTTATGATTGGAGCTTTAGTATTCTTAGGATGTCCACTTAGAATGGTACTTAGAATTGCTGGTGGAGACTTAAATGCTATAGTAGGCTTACTTGGATTTGCAGCAGGAATATTTGTTGGAATTCAATTTTTAAACAGAGGATTTACTTTAAAGAGAAATTATAACTTAACTACAGCAGAAGGGTATGCAATGCCAGTGATAGCAATAATGTTATTAATATTACTAATATCTGCTCCAGCATTTATATTCTTTAGTGCAAAGGGTCCAGGTTCTATGCATGCACCTATATGGTTTGCTTTAGCAGCAGGACTTATTATAGGAATTGTAGCACAAAGAACAAGACTTTGCATGGTAGGTGGAATTAGGGATTTAATCATGTTTAAAGATAGTTATTTAATGTGGGGATTTATATCTATATTTGTAGTAACATTAATAGGAAACTTAGTTCTGGGAGATTTTAAACTAGGCTTTACAGAACAACCTATAGCTCATAATGATGCACTATGGAACTTTATGGGTATGTTAGTTGCAGGTTGGGGTTCAGTACTTTTAGGAGGATGCCCATTAAGACAATTAATACTTGCTGGAGAAGGAAATGCAGATTCTGCAATCACAGTAATGGGAATGATTGTTGGGGCAGCTTTTGCACATAACTTTAAATTAGCATCTTCAGGAGAAGGTCCTACTGGCAATGGAAAGATTGCAATATTTATAGGAATAGCAATATTGTTAGGAATTTCTTATTTCTGTATGAATAAATCATTTAACATAAGTAAGAGTAAAGCTGATAGCAAAGGTGGTGTTTCTATTGGTTAAGGTAGATGCAAGGGGAATGAGCTGTCCTCAACCAGTTTTAATGGCTAAAAAAGCATTAAGTGCAAACAAAGATGGATTTGAAATATTAGTTGATAATAATGTGGCGAAGGAAAATGTTTCAAGGTTTATTAAAAATGCAGGGTTAAATGCTGTAGTTACAGAAGTAGAAGAAGATTTTCTAATAAAGGCCAATAAATAGAATGGAGTATATTGGAGTTTTTTTCACACACTCAGGGGCTATAAAATATCATAGATATTTAGATAGTCTTGAAATTACTAATGAAACTATGCCAGTCCCAAGAAGGCTTAGCTCTAACTGTGGAATTGGAGTTAAATTCACTACAGACAGAGAGATAAATAATATGATAACTGAAGATATTGAAAAGATATTTAAAATTGAAAATAATGAAAGCATTCTTGTATATGAATG
>NZ_DHYX01000048.1:55954-61969 GCF_002414285.1 Clostridium sp. UBA5119
TTTTTTACTCTGTTTATCTATAGTTAATTATGTGATATAAAGTATATAGAGAATATATATGTAAGTTCCATTACGATACTAATAAAGAGGGGTGTTATATATGGAAGAAAGAATATCTATTTTAGTAGTAGAAGATGATGTAGATATAAATGGATTACTATGCAAAATTCTTAAAAAACAAGATTATGAAGTGAGCAGTGCATATTCAGGTAGTGAAGCTAGAATGTGCATTAACATGTATAATTATGATTTGATTCTTTTAGATTTAATGTTACCAGGATTAACTGGAGAAGAGTTGATAGGAGAAATCAGAAAATCAAAAACTATGCCAATTATTATTATCTCTGCGAAAACTGAGATTTCAGATAAGGTAAAGCTGCTGAAATTAGGAGCAGATGACTATATTACTAAACCATTTGAGATAAGTGAAGTTACTGCAAGAGTAGAAGCCCAACTAAGAAGATATAAAAGATTTAGTAGTTCAGAGGATAAGGGGCAAGTCTTAGCTTATAAGAATTTAGAGCTGGA
Source organism: Clostridium sp. UBA5119 (assembly GCF_002414285.1). Classification (NCBI taxonomy): domain Bacteria; kingdom Bacillati; phylum Bacillota; class Clostridia; order Eubacteriales; family Clostridiaceae; genus Clostridium; species Clostridium sp. UBA5119. The sequence continues at coordinate 56,483 of NZ_DHYX01000048.1, forward strand.
TAAGGAAGCTATGAAAGTCACAGTAAATGGAAATGACCTTACACTAACGGTAAGAGAGTTTTCTATACTAGAGCTTTTACTAACTCATCCTAAAAAAGTATTTACTAGAGAAAACTTGTATAAGAATATATGGAATGAAGAGTTCTATGGAGAAGATAATACTGTAANNGATTTCAAAATTAGATAAGGATACAGAGTATATAAAAACTATTTGGGGTATAGGATTTACTATGGCTGAATAAACTTTATGATTTCTTTAACTTTTCTTAAGTGTTTATTGAGTTTTGAATTTTATAATAAAGACAATGAGAAAAGGGAAAGGTGAGATTTATGGAAGAAAGTATATTAATTACGAGAAATTTAAGTAAATCCTACGGAAAATTTGAGGCAGTAAAGGCTACTAATATAAATATAAAAAAAGGCTCAATATATGGATTGGTAGGAAAAAATGGTGCTGGTAAAACTACTTTATTAAGGATGATTGCAGGCCAAACTATGATAACTAGTGGTGAAATACAATTATTCTCAGAAACTACGGAAAAGGGTTTAGAGATTTCAAGAAAAAGAATAGGAGCAATGATTGAAACTCCAAGTTTTTTTCCATATTTAACGGCGGAGGAAAATCTTGAGTATTATAGAGTTCAAAGAGGAATAGCTGGTTCGGGATGCATAAAACAATTACTTAAAGATGTAGGACTTGAAGATACTAAAAAGAAAAAATTTAAGAGTTTTTCTTTAGGTATGAAACAAAGATTAGGTTTAGCTCTTGCAATGATGAATAATCCGGACTTTTTAGTTTTAGATGAACCAATAAATGGACTTGATCCAATGGGGATTGTTGAAATTCGTAATCTTCTTTTAAAACTAAATGAAGAGAAAAATATTACCATAATAATTTCTAGTCATATACTAAGTGAATTAGCTAGTATAGCAACGGAATATGGCTTTATTGAGAGAGGACACATGGTAGAACAGATTTCTGCAGAAGAACTTAAGGAGAAGTGTAAAGAGTGTTTAGAGATATCAGTAGATAATGCTGAGAAAGCAGCAGTATTGTTAGAGGATAAACTAAATTGTCATGAATATGAGGTATTACCTAATAACATAATTCGAATTTATAAATTTAAAGATACACCTTCTAAGGTAAGCAGTGCAATTGTTAAAAATGGGGTAGAGTTAAATTCTATGAATATAAAGGGAACCAATTTAGAAGAATACTTTGTTTCATTAGTTGGAGGTGTTATCAATGCTTAATTATATAAAAAGTGAATTATATAGAACTACTCATCGTAAATATCCTTATGTTTTAGTTGGAACTTCTTCATTGATATGTATTCTAGTTAATGTATTAGCATTATGGTTTATGAAAGACCAAGCAGCAATTAACAGAATAACAATGCCAGATATGCTAATGATTTCAACAGGTCTTTTTACATTGATTTATTATTCTGTAATTATGATTGTAGATATTGTATTTTCGGATGAACATAAGCATCAAACTTTAAAAAATACAGTATCCTTTGGGATTAATAGAACAAAAATATATTTAGGAAAATTTATTGTAGAAGTGATTGTAGCCACAGTATCTTTAATTATAGTTGCTACTGTGTTAATATTAAGTTCTTATATATGTCTTGGTTTAGGTGGGGCATCTATGGCAGAAACACTTGGTAATTTTGGGAATAAACTCATTGCTGTATTCCCACTTTGGTTAACAGGAATTGCTATTGCAAATTTACTTGCTTTTAATATTAAGAATAATAATATATTTGCCTTTGCTTATCTAGGGGTAGTAGCTATATTTCCAGGAATAATTAAGCTACTAGGTTACTATAAACCTATATTTGCAAAAATACAATCATATTTAGTATCTTACAACATTAAGTTTATAGTAACTCAAGATAGGATTCTTTCTGAGGATATTACAAAATTTTATGTGCTAGGTATAGTATACATCACTTTAATAACGGTTATAGGAATTATTTCCTTTAGAAGAAGAGAGATAAAGTAGGAATTAATTATTTAAATTCACACATATTTAAATATGAAACTATATGAATATAAACCTAGTTAAATATCAATATAGGAATCTAGTAAAATATTAAAATAGTTAACTATTTGTTCTGTTTATGGGGAGTTAAGAAGGTTTCGTTATTTGAAGAAATATATTTAGGGCGTAAGTCTTGGAAGGAGCATTAAATGATATATATAACTATTTTATTTGGTGGTATAGCAGCATTATTTATAGTGCTCTTTCTACTAAATCGCTATAATATAAGCAATATAAATAAGGAATTAAAGAAGCTTAAGAATATAAAAACCAATGAACAATTAAAATTAGCAGCCCCTAATAAAAATATTGAAGAGATGATAGGTGAAATTAATTTTATATTAGAAAAAAGTCAAAATGATAGAATAGCTCATGAAAAGAGTGAAAGTGAATTAAGAAAGCAAATTGCTAATATATCTCATGATTTAAGAACTCCACTTACATCTATTCTAGGTTATGTACAACTAATTAAGGATAAGTCTACTAGTGAAGAAGAAAAACAGGAGTACTTAGATATTATAGAAAAACGCTCTAAGGTATTGCAAAATCTTATTACTAGCTTTTATGATTTATCTAGATTAGAAGCTAATGAATATGACCTAGAATTTAAAAAGGTTAATGTTGAAAGTTTATTGCGTGAAATTGTAGCCGCTTTTTATAATGATTTTATTGATAAAGACTTTAAAGTAGAAGTTGATCTACAAGAAAAATTACCAGCAATAATTGCTGATGAAAATGCTGTAATTAGAATTTTTACCAACATATTTCAAAACGCTTTAAAGCATGGTAATAAAACTATGTCTATATGCCAAAGGCAAGTAGATGGATTAATTATTTCTACTTTTAGTAATAGGGTAGAAAACTTTACACAGGAAGATTTAGAACATGTTTTTGATAGATTTTTTACTGCAGACAGAATGAGGACAGGACAAAATACAGGTCTTGGATTAACTATTGTAAAGAAACTTACAGAAAGTATGGGACATGAGGTTTCTGCTAGTTTAGAGGATGAAGTCTTTACAATTCAGGTTAGATTTAAATTAAATTCATAGTATAAAATATATAAGTTTTAAATAAGAAAAGAACATTCAAGGCTGAGAAAACGGTTTATGAATGTTCTTTTTTATATATAATATATGACTTTAAACTCAATCTTAAAAATCAACCTATTCTATATGAGCATAAAAAGAACATTTTTGTATAAGTAATAAAATGGTTAAAATGTATTTTAAAGTTACACAATAAGATGTATAATTAATACATAAATATGGAAAAGGATGGGATTTTTTGAAGAAGTTAAGAAGTATAATAGTAATTACAATTTTAGCTATGGCTTTTGTTGGATGTTCAAATGGACAAGCTACTAAAGAAGAAAATAATAGTGGAGGAAAAAAAGAAATAATAATCTCAGCAGCGGCAAGTCTTAATGAATCTATGGAGGAAATTAAAAAGATCTATGAAGAAAAAAATAATATAACTTTAACTTTTAACTTTGGGGCATCAGGAGCACTTCAAAAACAAATTGAGGAAGGTGCACCGGTAGATATATTTATGTCTGCAGGAGAAAAGCAATTTAAAGCTCTAGAGGATAAGGAACTTATAGAAAGTGGAAGTAAGAAAGATATAGTAGAAAATGAACTTGTTTTAATTGTTAATAATGAATATAAAGATAAAATAAAAGAGCTAGATGATTTAGACAACCTAGATGGACATATAGCTTTAGGCGAAATAGGCTCTGTACCCGCAGGACAATATGCTGAGGAAGCTTTAATTCACTATAATAAGTGGGACATCATAGAGAATAACATTGTTTTTGCCAAGGATGTTAAACAAGTTGTTAGTTATGTAGAAAGTGGTGAAGCAGCTTGTGGTATTGTTTATAAATCTGATACAGTTAATATAAAAAATTCTGTTGAGGTCACTACTTTCGATACATCAAGTCATAAAAATATCATATACCCAGGAGGGGTAATAAAAACTTCTGAAGTTAAAGATGAGGCTAAAAGTTTTTTAGAGTTCTTAGATACTAGTGAAAGTAAAAAAATACTGGAAAGGTATGGTTTTAAGGTTAATTAATTATTAAATACGGATAATTTATAAGCTTCATAGGAAACAATTGCCTGATGAAGCTTATAAATTATACATGTTATACAAAACAGCATTCCAATAGTATATATAAACAATATAAGATGAGGATGATAAGTATATGATGGAGTCCATATTAACACCAGTGACGATTTCACTTAAAGTAGCTTTTGTTGCCACAGGGATAGTTATTATTTTGGGTATAGCATTAGCATGGATATTTTGTAGATATAGTTTTAAGGGGAAGTCAGTATTAGAAACAATAATACTCTTGCCTATGTGTCTTCCTCCTACAGTAGTAGGGTATGGAATGCTAATAGTCATGGGTAGAAATGGTCCTTTAGGAAAGCTTACTGAAGCTGTATTTGGAGGTACTTTAGTATTTACGTGGCAAGGTGCTGCCATTGGAGCTGCAATTGTGGCATTGCCATTAATGTATGAAAGTGCTAAGGCTGGTTTTTTAAACGTAGATATTACATGTATAGAGGCAGCTAGAATATTTGGTGCCAGTGATAGTTATATATTTTTTTATATAGTATTACCTATGGCTTTTGATAGTATTATCAGTGGAGTTATTTTAGCATTCACTAGAGCTTTAGGTGAATTTGGAGCTAGTCTTATGGTTGCCGGTAATATACCAGGAAAAACTCAAACTATACCAATAGCAATATATTTTGCTATGGAAAGTGGAAATAGAACTCAGGGAAATGTGCTGGTAGCAATTGTAGTTGTATTTAGTTTTATTATGGTATTTGGGTTGAATAGATGGAAGAAGCTTAGAAAATAATGATAAATACTAAGAATAATAGTATAATAATCTAGGTAGATTTTATAGCGCTTTGGGAATAGGAGGGGATTTCATGGAAGCTTTTGACCTAATAGTTATAGGTGCAGGAGTAAGTGGAGTTATGGCTGCGGTAGAGGCCAAATCTAGAGGAGTAAATAGGGTTATTGTAATAGATAGGGATATAGAACCTGGTGGAGCTATGCTTTCATGTATTCAGACAGGTTTTTATTATAAGAGTATAAAAGAAAATTTAGCTGCCCCTGAATTAATATCAGGATTAGTAAAGGATGCCTTAAATTTAGGAGTAATTATTAAGTCTGATACTACAGTTTTGGAAATAAAAAAGAATAAAGAAGTTGTTATGGTAAATAGTAAGGAAGGAATAAAGAATATAAAAGCTAAGTCTATCATTCTTGCCATGGGCTCAAGGGAGAGACCCTTTGGTTATAAAAACATATTAGGTTATGGGTTGGCTGGAATTACCACAGCTTGCTCAACGCTAAAGTATATTAATAGAAAAGGTGTATTACCAGGAAAAAGATGCATTGTATTAGGCTCTGATGAT
>NZ_DHYX01000048.1:62008-89816 GCF_002414285.1 Clostridium sp. UBA5119
GTATGATAGAAACCAGTGGAGCTATTAGAGCTGTAAGTAATAAAGCTAAGGAATATGTTGAAGACTTTAATATTCCTGTACTCTTTAACCATAGAGTAGTAAAGATATATGGTACTCATAGAGTTACTGGTGTAGATATCGTACATCTAGATGAAGAATATAATGTTATTGAAGGAACTAGTAAATATGTGGATTGTGATACCTTAGTGCTATGTATGAACTTAAAGCCAGATACTGCAATAGCAGAAAAAATGGGAATAGATATAGAGAAAGAAAAGGGTGGTATATTTATTTCAGATGAAATGGAGACCTCAATGAAAGGAATATTTGCCTGTGGCGCAGTGGTTGATGGGTATACTAATGTGGAGAAGGTCATGAATCAAGGGAAATTAGCAGCTAAGTATGCAGCAGAGTATTTGTATGGAGTACAATAGAGCAAGGGTAAACTAATAATAAGCTCAGGATATGAATAGGATATATGTAAAAGAGAAAGTAGGAAATATATAAATCAATGGAAGAATATATAGATAAAAAACAGAAAATAATAAACTATGCAAAGAAACTTTCTTTAGATACTATTGGGTTTACAGAGTGTAGAAGATTTAATGAACTAGAGGAATTTTTCATAGATAGAAAAGAAAATAATCTTTTTAATGAGTTTGAAGAGGAAGATATAGAAAAAAAGATTAATCCAAAGCTTTTAATGGAAAATGGAGAGACTATTATATCAATAGCCTTTCCTTATTATCATGATGATAAAGGAGAAGGCGATAAATTTTCTCTATATACAAGGGGACTAGATTATCATAGGGTAGTAGAAAAATATTTAAAGGAAATATGTGATTATATAGAATCCTTAGGAGGAGAGGCTAAATGGTTTGTAGATAGTAACCCATTACCAGAGAGGTATATCGCAGCTATAAGTGGAGTTGGATTTATAGGTAAGAATAATACTCTTATTACGGAAAAGTATGGCTCCTATGTATTTTTAGGAGAAATAATAACAAATCTTAAGCTACAAGGGGATAAATCAAAAAAATATGGCTGTAAAGGGTGCAATTTATGTGTGGAAAAATGCCCAACAAATGTTATAATAGAAGATGTTAAAAAGTTTAATTCTTCACGATGTGTTTCTTATTTAACTCAAAAAAAGCACTTAAATCATGAGGAATTAAATATGGTTAAAGGCAAGATTTTTGGGTGTGACAATTGTCAAAAAGTATGTCCACATAATTTAAATGTGGAAGTTTCACCTATTAAAGAATTTCTACCTAAGGAATATATGGAAAAGGTTGATTTATTAGAGCTTATAAACCTTGATAATAAAAACTTTAAAGAAAAGTATATCATGCATTCTTGTGGATGGCGTGGAAAGAATTTATTAATAAGAAATGGGCTTATCAATTATTATTTGAGGTATAATGAAGATAGAGATAATATAGAAGAGAGTATTAACTCACCATACATAAAGGAGTATTATAACAGATTATTCAAGAAGTAGTATGGAGGTAAGTCTTAGGTATAAAGGAGATTTCTATGAAAAGAGATATATTAACAAAGATTTTAAATAAATTACCAGAGAGTCTTTCTGGAAAACTAGCAAGAAGTTATGTAAAGACATCAATAAAAAAGTATGCTAATATGAAGGTTGAAGGCTATGAAAAAATTAAAGGTATAAAGGGCCCAATAATATTTATATGTAACCATTTAAGTAATGCTGATGGTCTAATACTTAACGAACTATTAAAAGACTTTGACCCTACATTCATTGCGGGAGTAAAGCTTTCCAATAACGATTTTACTAAGAATGGATTTAAGTTTATAAAGACCATAGCAATTAAACCTAATTCTGCAGATAAGGATGCTATTAGTAAAATTGTAAAGAAACTTAGAGCCGGAGAAAATATTATGATATTTCCCGAGGGAACAAGAAGTAGAAGTGGTTCAATGATAGAAGGTAAGAAGGGATTTCTTCTAATGGCTAAGTTATCTAAGGCTAAGATAATTCCAATTGGTTTAGCGGGCACAGAAGAATTTTTACCTATAAATGATGGTGATATGGGGGAAGAAAACTTCCAAACAGCTCAAGTTACTGTAAGATTTGGAGAACCTATATATTTACCTGAAAAACTTAAAGAAGAAGATAAGAATGAATATAATGAAAGAGCTATGTTAGAAGTTATGAAATCTATAGCTGCTCTTTTACCAGAAAAATATAGAGGTGTATATAAATAAGGATTTATTGAAAAACTTATAGTAGATGATATTCTAATTATGTAAAGGAAAAGTATAAGTAGCGGATTTATAAAAGTAAGTGTTAAAAAATATTATTATGGAGTATAAATATACTTATATGTGTTATTAATATATTAGCATGTATAGTAAATTTTATTTAATATAATTTAAATGGAGGTAATCAAATGGGAAGCAAATCTTTAAACAATTTCCTTAAAACTAATTTAGAGGACCTTAAAAGTAAAGGGCTTTATAATGAAATTAATGTTATTACAGGACAAAATGGACCTGTGATAGAAATAGAAGGAAAGAAGCTAATAAACCTATCTTCAAACAACTATCTAGGACTTGCCACTAACAAGAGAATGATTGAAGCTTCAATCAAAGCTACAGAAAAGTACGGCGTAGGTGCTGGTGCTGTTAGAACAATAAATGGAACATTAGACATACATATAGAATTAGAGAAGAAGTTAGCAACATTTAAGCACACTGAAGCTGCAATAGCTTTCCAATCAGGATTTAACTGTAATATGGCAGCGATATCTGCTGTAATGAACAAAAAAGATGCAATACTTTCAGATGCACTAAATCATGCGTCAATTATAGATGGATGTAGATTATCAGGAGCTAAAATCATAAGAGTTGAACACTCTGATATGGATGATTTAAGAGCAAAGGCTAAGGAAGCAAAAGAATCAGGATTATATGAAAAAATAATGGTAATCACTGATGGTGTATTCTCAATGGATGGAGATGTTGCAAAACTTCCTAAAATTGTTGAGATTGCAGAAGAGTTTGATTTAATTACTTACGTTGATGATGCTCACGGTTCTGGGGTACTAGGAAAAGGTGCTGGAACAGTTCACCATTTTGGATTATCAGATAAAATAGATTTCCAAATAGGAACACTTTCTAAAGCTATTGGTGTAGTTGGAGGATATGTAGCAGGATCTAAAGATCTTATCGACTGGTTAAAGGTTAGAGGTAGACCATTCCTATTCTCTACATCATTAACTCCAGCAGCAGCAGGAGCTTGTATAGAGGCTGTAAATATATTAACTGAAAGTACGGAACTTCATGATAGATTATGGGAAAATGGAAATTACCTTAAAAAGGGCTTAAAAGAATTAGGATTTGATATTGGACATAGTGAAACACCTATAACTCCATGCATAATTGGAGATGCTGCTGAGGCTCAAGAATTCAGTAGAAGATTATATGAAGAGGGTGTATATGCTAAATCAATAGTATTCCCAACAGTACCACTTGGAACAGCTAGAGTAAGAAACATGCCATCAGCTGCTCACACAAAAGAATTGTTAGATGAAGCTATTGCTAAATATGCAAAAGTAGGAAGAGAAATGGGCTTAATAAAATAATATTTGTATTAAAAGTAGAGGAGGGATATCCTCCTCTAAAGGTTATAGATTTTAACTAAAAAACATTTAAATAAAATTTAAATAACATTAGATAGGGAGAATCAATATGAAAAGAATATTAGTTAGCGGATGCTTAGGTCAAATTGGTACGGAATTAGTAACGAAATTAAGAGAAGTTTACGGAGTAGATAATGTAGTAGCTACAGATGTGAGAAAGCCAGAAGGAAATCCAATCGTTGAAGGTGGAATTTTTGAAACTTTAGACGTAACAAACTACGATGAATTCTTATCAATAGCTAAAAAACATAAAGTGGACACTATTATTCACCTTGCAGCACTTTTATCAGCAGTTGCAGAAGCAAAACCACAACTTGCGTGGACTATTAACATGGGTGGTCTTGTAAACGCTTTAGAAGTTGCTAGAGAATTAAATTGTAAATTCTTCACTCCAAGTTCAATAGGAGCATTTGGACCATCTACACCTAAAGTAAATACTCCACAAGATACTATTCAAAGACCAAACACTATGTATGGTGTAACTAAGGTTTCAGGAGAGTTATTATGTGATTACTATAACTCTAAATATGGCGTAGATACAAGAGGAGTAAGATTCCCAGGACTTATTTCTTACGTAGCATTACCAGGTGGTGGAACTACAGATTATGCAGTTGATATTTACTATGAAGCATTAAAAACTGGTAAGTATACTTCTTTCATTGGTAAAGGAACTTACATGGATATGATGTATATGCCAGATGCTATAAATGCAATAATCACTTTAATGGAAGCTGATCCAAGTAAATTAAAGCACAGAAATGCATTTAATATAACTGCAATGAGCTTTGAACCAGAGCAAATAGCTGCAGAAATTAGAAAGCATATTCCAGAATTTGAAATGTCTTATGATGTAGACCCAGTAAGACAAGGAATTGCAAATACTTGGCCAGATTCAATAGACCCATCTGCTGCTAAAGAAGAGTGGGGCTTTAAAGCTGAATATGACTTAGCTAAGATGACAGTAGATATGCTTGAGAAATTAAAAGCTAAAGGAATAAAATAATAATATAAAAATTAAGGATTGAATAAAGATATTATATCTTTATTCAATCCTATTTTTATATGCTTGTACTATTTAACTATAAAATTAGTGATTAGTTTTCTTCGCTATATAAGGAAGAATTAATCCTAAACCTATTAAGAAGAATGGCGTTGCAATATTAAGTACTAATTGGAATGGATCTGTAGAGTATATACCACCAATACATGCGAAAGCAGTAAATGCAAAACACCATGCTCCTATAATAATACCTAATGTTTTATTTTTTACAAATTTGTATTCAGGATTGAATTTTTCTCCTGCCTTCTTTAAAGCTATGTATGCAACAAATACCCATAAATAACGTAGAGGCATACATACAGCATTTAGTTTTACTAGCCATTTTACTAATTCATCTACATTTCCTATACCAAAAGCAGGTAGAATTATTAAAATTGAAACAATAACTAATATAAGTTTATGTCCGTTTATATAAGCACCGTGTTTGTTTTGTACAAACATTTTTTCAGGTATAAACTCTCTATCAGCACTATTAAGTAACATACGTAAAGGTGCATCAATTGATATTATAAGTACTGCAAATTGTCCAATAAGATTTGTAATAGCATAAATAATTACGAAAGTATTTCCTATGTGATAGTATTCACCTAACTTTTGGAAAGCATAATATGCACCATTAGTCATTAAGTCTTTAGGAACATTATTTGAATCAAACATCATACCTAATGATATAGTTCCTAAAATTGCACATACTGCAACCATAATTGCTAATGCAATCATACCTTTTGAAAAACCAGTTTCTGGGTCTTTAACTTGGTTAACATAAGGTGATATTTTTTCACATCCACCAACAGCAAAGACTAAGATGGATAAGCTAGTAAAGAATTTAACATCAAATGTAGGCATAAAAGTTTTAAATGACCAATCTATAGCATTTAGATTAGCATCTGTAATTGCTGGAGCTGCTAACATTAAGATGATAAATAAAATAGACATTACGAACATAGATGTTCCTGCAAAGGTAGCTATCTTTTTTAATGGGTTTAATCCCTTTGAAGCAATATATAATGCAATTAAAAATACTACTAAGCAAGACAGTTGTAATAGAGTTGTATTCATACTACTGATTCGTTTGTCTTGGAAAATTGCCCAGCTAGCTGAAATCATGAAACCAGATGGTTTTTGTGAAATATAAGGCATATGAACTACCCAGTATGTCCATCCAGCGTAGTATGCAATTTTTGGTCCTATGGTTTCATGAATCCAAGAACTAACTCCACCACCAGAGTTTTTAAATGCAGATCCTAATTCACCTACCATTAGTGCATAAGGTACAAAATAAATAGTAAAAATTATTACCCAAGATACGATTGCTTTAAGTCCATTGTACTCAGAGAAGCCGTTAATAACATTACCAAATCCCCATACTGTTGAAAATGCCATAAAAGCTAAGGTGTACCAAAGAATTTGTTTATCCTTTTTTTCAGACATAATTTTCCCTCCTATATTAAATTACGATATTATTATATCATGCTCAATATTTTTTTTACATTTAAAATCAAATATTTTATTATTAATCAAATTCTTTTTAAGTTATTATAGAAATTATTAAATATTATTGAACATTTATCTATAAATATAATCTGAATAATTTTTAATATAATAATATATTAAAAATTATTTAGATTACATAACTACATAAATTTGTATTAATATTCTAAAATTTATGAGATAATATTAATAATGAGTATATATGACGGAGGAAGCTATGAAATTATATATTAAGCAAAAAGTATTTTCATTTACTGATAGATTTATAGTTAAAGATGAAAAAGAGGAAGATAAATATTTCGTTGAAGGTGAAATGTTTTCTATGGGGCATAAACTTCATATTTATGACAAAAATCACAAAGAAGTGGGCTATATAAGGCAGAAACTCTTTACCTTTATGCCTAAGTTTGAAATTATCATAAATGGCATAGTAATTGGAGATTTGATAAAAAAATTTACTTTTATTAATCAAAGCTATTATCTAGATGGAACTGATTTAAGGCTAACAGGTGATTTTTGGGCCCATGATTATACATTATATCAAGGTGGATATGCTGTTATGACGGTGAGTAAGGAATGGTTTACTTGGGGAGATAGCTATGTGCTAAATATATCTGATCAGGTTGATGAAATATTATGCTTAGCTATAGTTTTAGCTATAGACTGTGAAATGTGTAGTGCTAATAATAGGGGTAACTAAGTTTTAAATTAAATAGTAAATTAGTAATTTCCCAAATTGCTAGGGGGAAGCTATTATTGCAATAAAAGAAAGACAAGCCACTAAGTAAAGAAAATAACTGGGGTAAATAAAGTGAAAAAAGGGGGGGATTTAGTAGTACTATTAACAGGTACTTACTAGATAAAAATGAGTAAAATTATTAAAGAAAGATTATTTATGCGGAAAATAAGCTGTAGCATGAAAGAAGGTATTTTAATAAGGGCAAAGGGGTTTAATTTATTGGAGATTATAGGAAATATATGAAAGCAAGTATAAACTTCGAATTAACTAATTGTGATGATATAAGTAAGTTTTTAAAAGAGTATATAAAAACCCTGTCTTCACCCTTTGATTCATATTTAGAGGACCATATAATTAAGTCTAAGTTTTATAGAATAGTTATGAATTCAAAGTATATAGGATATTTTGCTATATATGATGATGAATTATTAACACTGTTTTATATCAAGTGTAAATATATAAAATACGCTCAAAAGTATTTTAATGCTATATTAAAAAAGTTTAAACCAAAATCAGCCTATGTATTTACAGGAGACGAGTTATATTTAAGTTGTATATGTGATATAGAAAATAAAGAAGTAAAAAATCAAGCTTATTTTTTCCAGGATCATAAATGTAGCCCAGAGAAAATAAGGTATTATAACAATGGTAATCTAAGAAAAGCAGAAGATAAAGATATTGATGTGATAACGGAATTCAGTGGTGATTTCTTTGAAGACGTAGATAAACAGGTTAAAGATGGAGAATTATATATTTTTGAAGAGAGTACTAATGTGTTAGGATTTGGTATACAAGAAAAAGGAGAAATACTAAAAGGATATACTAGTATAGGTATGTTTACTAGAGAAGAATATAGACAAAAGGGCATTGGAAGAACTATTATAGCAGAGCTAAAGAAAATTTGCTATAAGCAAGGAGAAATTCCAATTTGCGGATGTTGGTACTATAATACAAATTCTAAAAAAACTTTAGAAAGTAGCGGATTCGTAAGTAAGACCAGACTTTTAAGGGTAGAATTTAAAATATTGACAAATAATATATAAAAATATTATAATGTAAATATAAGTAATAAGAAAGGTGGGAATACGTTGTTTATGAACAGAGATTTTTATAAAAATAATATAAAATTAAATAGAATATATAATAACGCCCTACCTGAAATTATAGGTTTTTAAAGTTGAATTTAAAGTATTAATTTGTAATTAAGTCCTAGGGGTATTCCTAGGACTTTTTATATCTAAATATTTTAAATAGCATAGTGAAGTTAAAAGTAATATTTTAGTTTAAAACTATGTTTAAGAAGAAATATGTGCTAGTTAGCCATATCCTATCATCTACGGTGAAGGGATATGGCCATTTTTATGTAGGGGGTTAGAATTAATGCANNAGTTAAGAGAACTAGATAAGAAGCAGATTGAAGATATTGAAAACTTAGAAGAGGCTTGCAAAAACTACGATAAAACTAAAGGAAGTGCATTTCTATCAAACGAAATTAACTTTAATAAGGAAATAAATTGTTTTTTCCTATTATATGAAGAAGAAATACTTGTAAGCTTTCTAGTTATGTTTATACCAACTTCAGAGGAGGCAGAGATTTCTACATATACATTGCCAGAGAAGAGAAAGAAAGGTTTCTTTAAAATACTTTTAGAAAGTGCTATTAATGAGCTAAGAAAGTATGATGTTAGAGAAATACTCTTTGTGCATGAGCCTTCAAGCAATGACGGTAGGTTAACTTTAAGGAAATTTAATGTTAAATATGATTTTTCTGAGTATCTATTAGTCTATAAAGAGGATAAATTTACTAAAGCACAGAACAAGCTAAAATTATATCAAATAATTAATCAAGATGTAGATGAAATAGCAAAGCTATACATGGACATTTTTAATAAAACTTTGGAAGAAGGAAAGGCTATTGTTAATAGAGCAATAGAAGCTAAAGATAGGATATCCTATATGGCTAAAGTAGATAATGAAATTGTTGGTATATGTAGTATTAGCTTAGAAGGTGGCAATGCGTTTATTTGTGGATTAGGAATTTCAACTAAGTATCGAGGGCTTGGTTATGGAAAAGAGATATTAAGTAAGGGAATAGAGAAGGCGTTGACCTTGGATATTAAAGATATATATCTTGAGGTGGATAGCAAAAATCATACAGCATATAACCTTTATATTAATAATGGATTTATTATTAAAACACAATTAGATTATTATAGATATTTGATTTAGAAGTATGAAATAAGAATAATAAATTTATAGCAAATAAAATGATAAATATGAGGATAGAGTTGTGTTTTCAAAATTAAATAGTTCTAGGTAGGTGAATAAATGAATATTAGCATTAAAGATATAAATCTAGAAAATTGGGAAGAATGTGTTAAGTTAAAAATATCAAAGGAGCAAGAGACATACTTGCCTCATTCTAATTTAAAGTCTATTGCAGAATCAAGATTCTATCCTAATTATACACTGTTAGGAATCTATAAGGATGATAAAATTATTGGATTTGCTATGCATGGAGAAGAAGATGAGGATGAAATGGCTGAATTAAGAAGATTTATGATAGATGAAAAATATCAAGGAAATGGTTATGGTAGAAAAGCATTATCATTAGTAATAGAAGATATAAAGAAAAAGTCTAAATATAAAACTATATATTTAAGCTTTCATCCAGGGAATATAGTAACAAAAAATCTGTACTCTAGTTTTGGCTTAAAACAGTTTATAACTGGATTTGAAGGTGAGGATGAGGTTTTTTATAAGAAAGAAATATAATATTAGGGGGAAAATATTTATGGAGATTATTTTTAAAGCAATAGATAATGACAATTGGAGCGAGTGTATTGAGCTCTCTGTAGAAGAAAACCAGAAGTGTTTCGTAGCATCAAATGCATACTCTATATTAGAGTCTAAGTTTGAAGATGGAAACTATCCGTTAGCAATATATGATGGAGAAGTTATGGTAGGATTTTTAATGTACAGCTTTGATAGTGATGATAATAGCTGGTGGATGTGTAGACTTATGATGGACAAGAAATATCAAGGTAAGGGTTATGGTAGGGCTGCTATATTAAAACTATTAGAACTATTAAAAGAAGAACATGGAAATATAGAAGTTTATACAAGCTTTGAACCAGAAAATAGTGTTGCTGAAAAATTATATGAAGCTGTAGGTTTTAGAAAAACTGGAAAGATAATGTGGGGAGAAGTAGTAATGGAGATACAACTATAATATAGTTAAAACTTCTGATTTAAGAAAGGGGATATCTCAAAATAAGCTAAATATTAAATTAATGTTGAGCTTGTCATCTGATATAAGTACAAGCTCAACATAGTGAAAGATTAGAAGTTTATTTATTGATATCCCCTATAATATTTTTAAAATCTAAAGAATGAAGTTGATTATTATATAAAGTTTTATGGTAATTATAGCAAGGTTATCTAGTAAAATTAAAATAAGGGATCTTAGCAAAATATATAAAATTAGTTTATTTTGCAAAGCCCCTTATTTATATAAGTATATTCACTTAGAATATAAATTTTTAATTTATCTATTCAATGGATCTAGCAATGGTTTTCTTTTAAAACAGTCTTGCACGTCATCTAGAGCCTCACCAAATCTTTGGAAGTGAACAACTTCTCTTTCCCTTAAGAATTTCAAAATTTCTTTAATTTGATAATCATCACTTTGATTTATTAACCATTCATAGGTTGCTCTTGCTTTTTCTTCTGCAGCTAAATCTTCATGAAGATCTGCAACTACATCATCTTTAGCTTGGATATAAGCTGCTGTCCAAGGTACTCCTTCAGGGTCTGTGTAGAATAAAGCTCTTCCGTGGTTAGTATAGTGACCACCAAGGCCTACTTCTTCAAGCTCTTCTAGGGTAGCATTACTCATAAGTTGATAAATCATAGTAGCTATCATTTCAACGTGAGCCATCTCCTCTGTACCTATATCAGTAAGTAGTGCTTTAGATTTTCCAGTAGGCATAGTGTAACGTTGATTCAAATATCTAAGTGCTGCACTTAATTCTCCATCTGGGCCACCATATTGAGCTACTAGAAATTTTGCCATTCTAAGATCTTTAGATTTAAGATTTATTGGATATTCTAACATTTTTGTATAATACCACATATTATAATCCTCCTGTGTTAATAATTTTCCCAAGGCCATGGTAATGAAGTCCAGCACATTGGACTTTCAACAGAGGCTGAGCCGAAATTAGTAAGTGGGCCATATTTTTCTTCATATTGACGTACTAATATTCCGAGCTTATGAGATACGGCTTGTAGATCCTTAGTAGCTTCCTCGTTATCAGGGAAGTTATCTAAATATAGATTTAAATCTATGCAATAAAATTGAAGTTTTCTTATATTATTTAATAATTCTTGATCATACATAATATCTCACCCCTCTATTCCCATCTTGAGTTTTTCTTCTCATTGTAAGGTTTATATAAATCCTTAAATATTGTGCCCTTTGATAGAGCATCTTTAATTAAAAATAAATTTTCATATGCTTGAGGTAATACAAAAGCACAAGCGTACTCCATTTTTCTATGTGAGTAATTACTATAATTGCTCATTTGTTTTCTCCTTGAATTAATTTCTACCTAATAGTATGTTATGTTATATGTGTAATATTTGTGAAAATAAATTTCAATTTCAATGAAATTTTTATATAAATATTCCATGGTATGTTGTAAAATATTTATATATATGTATATATAATGTTCGTTAATTTAGATAAAGACTATTTTTATGTAAATTTTATAATGATTTATTAACATAAATAAAGGAGATGTATTATGGAATTACAAATATTACATACTAACGATATACATAGCAATTTTGAAAATTTAGCAAGAATAACTACAAAAATTAATGAGTTAAAAAATGATAATACAATTATATTAGATGCAGGAGATTTAGCAGATTTCAAAAGAGTAGAAGTTAATGGAACTAAGGGGAAGGTTGCAATAGACTTATTGCAGGAAGCTGAATATGATGCTATTTCCATTGGAAATAATGAGACCTTTGATGGAATTCATACTTTAGAAGGATTAACCTCTGATGGAAGGATCCCTTTTTTAAGTTGTCATATAAGAAAACTCAATGGTAAGGGAATAGAAGGGCTAAACAAAAGTATAATAATTAATAAAGTTGGGTTAAGAATATTAATTATAGGTGCTTCTCCAAATTTAAATGAGTTTAGTACAAGCTGTGGATTAGATATTTTAGGTTATCTGGAGGGAATAAATAAGGAGATAAATAATAATAAGGGTAAATATGATATATGTATAGTTCTATCTCATTTAGGTATGGATAAAGATGAAGAGATTGCAACAAAAATTTCGGAGGTAGATGTAATAATAGGAGGACATTTTCATATTCTTATGGATGAACCTAAGATTATAAATAATACCATAATCCATACCTCAGGACAGTTTGGAGAACACTTGGGAGTATTGAAACTGTCTATAAAAGATAATAAAGTAAGTTTAGTAAAAGGCGAAAATATAAATATAGAAGGCTTAGATATGGATAAAGGTATAATTAAAGTATTGAAGAAGAATAAAGAGATAGCTTTAAATAATCTTTCTATACCACTATATGAAGTTAAAGAAAATTTATGGCATGATGTAATAGAAGAAAATCCTATTACTAACTTATTAGCAGATGGACTATCTAAAGTTTATAATTGTGATTTTGCTTTCATAAATAGTGGAGTATTAAATGGAGGAATAAAAAAAGGTGCAGTAACTAATCTTAAGCTATTACAAATAGAGCCATCTCCATTAAATCCTACATACTTTGAAATTGAAGGAAAATATATATTAGAAGCTATTAAGGAAAGTTTAGATGGGGACATAGTTTTAGCTGATGGTAGGGGACCAGGTTTTAGAGGGAAATATGTAGGAAGACTTCATTTTTCTAGAAATGTAAAGATTAAATATAGGGAAAGAGAAGTGTTAGAAGTTATTATAAATGGACAACCTCTTAAGGAAGATAAAGTTTATAGGGTAAGTAGCTCTGATTATCTTCATAGAGGTTCTGGATATAAAGATTTAAAGAATAATTCTAATCATAAATATGATGATAGATACATAAGAGATATATTAAGAGAATACTTATGTGATGAAGATATGGTTAATAAAGCATTAGAAGATAGATGGATAAGAATATAGTTATGAAAGGGGATTGAAGTGGAAGATAATAAATTATTAGAGAAAAATAAAAAAGTAAAAATAAGAGTTATTATAGGATTTATAGTTTTGATATTGCTTAATCTGTGGGGTTTGTTAAAAGTTAATTCTCTTAGACAAGACTTAGATAGCTTACGAGGTGATATTTATAATCAGTATAATGATATGAGGACATCCTTAAGTAGCATTAATACCACTGTAGAAGAAAACCTAAAAAAGCAAGGGAGTATTTTAAGTGACTTTAGTTACTCAGTAGAAGGGTTAGATGTAGAAAATAAAACCATTAGTATTAATCTCAAAGGAACTCCTAAGGTATATAAAGAAGGATTAAAGTTTTATTTTAACTATGACTGTAGCAATGGAGATAGTAAGAGTGTTGAAGGTAAAATAGATAAAGCTCTAAACTATAGTGCAAAGATAGCAGTTCCAATAAGGAGTACTGTTAAATTTGGATTTACTTTAGACTATGGAGAAGAAGTGAAAAAAGAAATATGGGAAGATGAATATATAGATGAGATGGAGTATCAACTTCAAATTATGCCTCAAGATTTTAGAGGAGAGTATGAAATAAAGGGTGATGAAGTTATAATTGATGGATGGATTGAAAGTGTCATTTATCCAAGTTCTATAAAAGGAAATTCTGTAGAAGAAGCTTCATGTAAGATAAGAATAAATGAGGAAGTTATAGATGAAATTGAATTAGAAAAAGGTAATGAACCTTCAAGTGAAGTTAGTAATTATACTGGAACTATCAAAGGGAATTATAAATTAAAAAATGGAGATATGTTAGATGTGTTAGTTGAGGCTCAAGACACATATGGGTTTAAATATAAATATTACTCTATGACGGTAATTAATAATAATGGTACACTTAATAAGTGGGAGTACTCTGGGGGAAATGCTGCTATACAGGTAGAGCCATAGAATCTTGAAAAGGCAAGTATATAACTGTACAAATATAAAAATATAAAACTTTACAACTAGGAATATATATAACTAGCCAAATAGTTGTTTTATTCATGGGACTTTCAGGAGATTTACAATTTAAATAGGATGACTAAAGCTACATCAAAGCGTAAGAGATTAATAATCCTGAGTTGGTAGTTTAGCTAACATAAGGAGTTTATTAATATAATTTTATATTGAGGAGGAATTGATATGAAAATTTATAAATGTAGTGTATGTGGCTACTTGTATGATGAAAGCCAAGAAGAGGTACCTTTTGAAGAATTAAAAGAAGACTGGAGATGTCCTGTTTGTAAAAGGGATAAAAGTTTCTTCAAACCACTAGAGGAAACAGATTCTGTAGATTAGATAAGTAAGTAATTAGAGAAGTAAATAATTAAATAATATTTAATTTAAGAGTGTCTTAAAATATTGGATTATATTTTAGTAAAAACTAAACTAAAGTATAGTATATTTTAGGACACTTTTTATATATAATTTTATAATTTTGTAAGAAAAGATATATTGCTTTCGATATATAGGGTGAAGAAGGAAATTTGGAGGAGATTTAATGAGGGTGGATAAAGACAATTTTATTGAAGAATTAAAAAGAAAAGATCCTAAAGCTCTTGATTATATCATTGATATATATGGGCCCTTAATAAAAGGAATTATATCTAAAACCTTATATTCTGTAGAGGATAAAGGTTTAATTGAGGAATGTATGTCAGATGTATTTATGGCAATTTGGGTTAATGGGTATAAGTTTACTGGCGATAATTCTAATTTTAAAAGTTGGATAGGAGCTATCACAAAATTTAAAGCAATTGATTACTACAGAAAGTATGGAAAAAAAGAAAATAACCAGCTTATGGATGAAGCTATCACTGATGGTAAAAGTGCAGAAGATCATTATCTTGATGATATAGAAAATAGCAGGTTAGTAAGTATTATAGAAAGTATGGAGGAACCAGATAAAACTATATTTATAATGAAATTTTTACTTGGAGAGAAGAGTAAAAGCATTAGTGAAGCATTAAAGCTTTCTGTAAGTAATATAAATACTAGAATTAGTAGAGGCAGAGAAAAGATAAGAAGAGAGTATTATAAGGAAGCTAGGGAGGGGGTATAGTTATGGATAATAAGGATATATATGATAAATTTAATGAGATTGATTTTGATATAAGTGAGTTTGAAGAAATTCCTATGAATGAAGTTGAAAAACAGAGATTAAAGAAATCCTTGAAAGAGAAATTAGCAAATATAGATAATTATGAAAGCAATGATAGTATTGATTTAACAGAAGTAAATAAAGAAAAAAGTGAGGAAGAAAAAATACAGTTTAATAAAGAGAAAAACGGGAAAATGCAAAGGTTTATGAAGAAGTATAAAGTGGCTGCAGTGGTAGCTATATTAGCCCTATTAATAGGCATGTCCCCTTTAGGCAAGGAAGTCATTGCACAGATAGCTGAAAAACTAATATTTACTCCTTCCCAAGGTATTATAAAACAGCAAGTAGATAAAGAGCTATATATGCTAGAAGAACCAGTAAGAATTAATATTGATGATAGTTCAGCATTAGTAAAAAGTATTACAAATGATGGTGAGAATATATATGTTGAAATGTGGTTTAACCAGGATGCAGAAGCTGAAGGCATAGGATATCAAAGAGAAATAATAAACAACTTAAAATTAAAGACTAATGATGGAAATATGTATAATATAGGATTAACTAGCTTTGCAAGTGGGGGATATGCAGGATTTACTTTTCAGCAGGGTGAGGGCTTAATAACAGATTTTAAGTTGCATTATAAGGATAAAGATATAGGGGAGTTTAATTTAAAAAAGGTAGATTTTAAAAATAGTTATGATGAAATTGGTGGAAATGCCATGGACAAAGAAGTTCTTTTAGGTGCAACTAGTTATTATGAAGAAGGAGAAAGATACTTTAAAATATGGAGCAATATAGATTATAAACAGCGTGAAGATTACACCATTAGTTTAGATACCATTGGAAAAGTTGAAGTTAGAGATGAAGAAGGTACTTTACTATCTATAGAAAATGCTAATGATGGAACTGGGAGAGCTTTTAAAATATTAGATCCTTACAAAGGCAAATTAGATATAAAAATAAAGGATATAGATATAAATTATGTTTTAAAAGAAGGAGGTAAATTAGCTATAAAAATTCCTAAGAAGGGTGAAATTTCTGAAATAAATGAAGACCTTAAACTTAAAGGGCTTCAAGATAGTATTAAGGCTTCTTCTATTACAAATAAAGGTGAAGAGTATACTATACACTTTGATTTTAGTAATAATTATGATGAAAGCAGAACAATATTTATGGTAAGAGAAAATTTTAGAACTGGTGGTGCCATGGGTGATATGGAAAATCAGCAAGGTGAGGTATACCTAGATAATGAAGATTTAAGTATTACAGAAAGATTTTTAAGGAAAATATATATAGATATAAATAATATTTTAGTTCATCAAGAGGGTAATTGGCAGTTCATAGTGGAATAAATTATAAAAGCACTAGCTTTAATTAGTTGGTGCTTTTATAATTATATTAAGAATATTAATAGTATAAGGATTTACAAGAATTTTACCTTAATATAACTCACTTAAAACATAAGAAATATATAATTATAATATAAGTCAGAATATTTAGTAAATTTGAAAGGTGGATTTATATGCCCGCAAGTTATACTCACTATAGTTTTGGACGTACTGTCTTAGAAAAACTGCCCCATGAGATAAAAGATATTATAACCCAAAATAAAGAAGCATATTATATAGGGCTTAATGGTCCAGATATACTTTTTTATTATAAGCCCTTATTTAAGAATGAAATAATTAAGTATGGACATAGATTACATGATGAAAAGGCCTATGGATTTTTAGAAAGGTCAAAAAAGTATATTAAAGAAAGTAAGGATGAGATTTGTCTCTCTTATATTTTAGGATTTGTATGCCACTTTGTCCTTGACAGTAGTTGTCATCCTTTTATTGCAGAAGCTATGAAAGAAAGTAATATATCCCATGCTGAAATAGAAGCAGAGTTAGATGGAGTATTAATGAGGAGAAACAATTTAAGTCCACAAAGGCATAGTGCAGGAGCTCATATTATGCCTAATAAGGTTATAGCAGCACACATTGCTAGCCTTTATGATAATGTTAGTGGAAAAGAAATATATAAATGCCTTAAGTCTGTAAGGTTTTATAATAAACTACTATTATGTGAAAACAATTTGAAAAGAAAAATTATAAAAGGATTGTTAGGCTTAATTAAAGGTGGAGAAGGCTTTATCCATATGATTATTAATGTAGAACCAAATATAAAGTGTATAGAAATAAATAAAAAGCTTTTAAACCTTTATGAAGAGGCTATAGATGAGGCAGTACATAGAGTTGAAGAGTACTATAGTGCTATAAAAAGTAATGACAACCTGGGGGAATTCTTCAATAGAAATTTTCTATAGGAGGGGTAAAATGAGTAAATTTACTAAGTTAGAAAAGCAGTGGATTCTATATGATGTAGGAAACTCAGCTTTCACCATGTTGGTGTCTACTATAATTCCTATTTACTTTAAAAATGTTGCAAGTTTATCAGGAATTTCACCAGCAGATTCAACAGCTTACTGGGGTTATGCTGTATCCTTATCTACAATTATTGTAGCAATACTTGGACCTATTCTTGGAACGGTAGCGGACACTAAAGATTACAAGAAACCACTATTTTCATTATTCATGATGTTTGGAGTGTTAGGTTGTGCAGCTTTAGCTCTTCCAGTACCATGGATTGTATTCCTAGCTATATTTGTCATAGGGAAGGTTGGTTTTTCAGGAAGCCTTATTTTTTATGATGCCATGCTCAATGACATAACTACCGATGATAGAATGGATGAGATATCATCTCATGGATTTGCTTGGGGATATATCGGAAGTTGTATTCCTTTTACAGTAAGTTTACTCCTTGTACTTTTTGCAGATAAAATTGGACTTACAACTGCCATGGCAACGGGGACAGCCTTTATATTAACTGCTCTATGGTGGTTACTAATAACAATGCCCCTACTAAAGAACTATAAACAAAAGTATTATGTTGAAAAAGGAAATAAGCCAGTGGCAGAAAGTTTTAAGAGGCTAGGTAAGGTTCTTTTAAACATTAGGAAAAACAAGAAGATTTTCTTATTTCTCCTTGCATTCTTCTTCTATATAGATGGAGTTCATACAATAATAAGCATGTCTACATCCTATGGAAAAGATGTTGGAATTACAGATAGTAATTTACTATTAGCATTACTTTTAACTCAAGTAGTTGCATTTCCTTGTGCTATTTTATTTGGAAGATTATCTAAAAAGTTTAAAAGTGATAAGTTAATAGCAGCTTCAATTATGGGTTATATAGCAATAACCATATTTGCATTACAGCTAGATAAAGCATGGGAATTCTGGATTCTTGCAGTATGTGTTGCAGTATTTCAAGGGGCAATTCAAGCATTATCAAGATCTTATTTCTCAAAAATTATTCCTAAGGAGAAATCCAGTGAATACTTTGGGCTATATGATATATTTGGCAAAGGGGCTGCTTTTATGGGAACTATGCTTATGAGTATAGCAACCCATATAACAGGAAGCTCTAAGGCTGGGGTAGCTGGAATTGTAGTAATGTTTATTTTTGGACTTATAATATTTAAAGCAGCAAATAAAGTAAATATATCTATAGAAAAAGAAACTACTATTAGTTTATAAATCTAAAATATTATACAAAAAACCTCTT
The DNA here is from genome assembly GCF_002414285.1 of Clostridium sp. UBA5119. NCBI lineage: Bacteria > Bacillati > Bacillota > Clostridia > Eubacteriales > Clostridiaceae > Clostridium > Clostridium sp. UBA5119. Next base: position 80,904 of record NZ_DHYX01000048.1, read on the forward strand.
ATAGATACTTAAAGGAATAATCTGTAAGAGGTTTATATTATTTATTTATATTCTTATAAACCTTTTTTATAAAGGATATACCAATTATATCTGCAATGAACCAACCTATAGGGATAGACCACCAAATTGCAGTTATACCAAAGGTAGGAGCTAGCCAATAGGAAATTCCTACACGAAGTCCTAAGGATATAATAGTAAGCAAAATAGATATATTTGTGGAACCTATACCTCTATAAAAACCATAGAACATGAAAAGATATCCAATGAGAAAGTAAAATACACTTACTATACATAGATATTGAGAGCCGTAAGCTATAATTTCAACTTCTGATGGAGATATAAATATAGTCATTAATTGTTTTGAAAATAGTACTACAATTGCTGATATTATAATGCAAAATAAGGTAATAATCTTGAATGAAGATTTTACTCCTTTTTTTATTCTGTGTATTTCTCCAGCACCTTTATTTTGGGCAATATAGGTGGAAAAAGCATTACCAAAATCCTGAACAGGCATATAGGCAAAGGCATCTATTTTAACAGCAGCGGCAAAGGCTGCCATTATTGATACTCCAAATGAATTTACTAGACCTTGAATTAATAAAATCCCGAAATTCATTATGGATTGTTGGATACTTGTTAGAAGGCTATAATTTGCTACTAACTTTAAAATCCGTATATCTATTTTAAGGTCACATTTTTTAAATCTGATTTCAGGGAGTTTGATAAAACAATATATGGCTGTTGAAATTCCAGAGATGCCTTGAGCTATGATGGTAGCATAAGCTGCACCTGCAATACCAAGATTAAACACAGTTATAAAAACAATATCAAGAACTATATTAATTATGGCTGCTATTATTAAGAATACAAGAGGTATAAAGGAGTTTCCAACAGAACGAAGTAAACAGCAAAAATAATTATAGATAAAGGTAAAGCTTATACCGTAAAAGATTATAATTATATACTGTTTAACATCATTAAATAAACTCTGTGGGGTATTCATAAAAATTAAGATATTATCAGTAAAGAAAATAGCAAATAAATTAATTATGATAGTTATTAAGCCTATAAAGATAAAGGCAGTAAAAATACTACTTTTTAATTTAGCATTATCTTTAGCTCCGAAGCATTGAGAAAATACAACGGATGCACCCATACAAAGTCCCAGAATAATAGATGTTAAAAATACTATAATAGTAAAAGAAGATCCAACTGACGCTAAAGCAGATGCACCTATATATTTGCCAACGATTATGGAGTCGGCGATATTGTATAATTGTTGAAATATATTTCCTATAATAAGGGGAATGGCAAAGCTTATTATAGCTTTGGTTTCATTTCCTTTAGTTAAATCCCTAGTCATAAAAACCTCGCTTTATTAATTTACTATTTTTTATTTTATATTAATATTTTTATATCATAATTTAATAATACCTATATATGAATTTAGTAAAAATACTTTCAAAATATAGGCAATTACTTAAGGTATTACATGTCCATTATACAATAGAAAATAATTTAATCAATTGATTATTAGATTTATAATAATATAAAAAATAGCACAATAACATTTTAACATCGTATATAAAGTAAAACTAAATTTAGAGGTGAGGTTATGAAATTAAAAAAGATAATTTCTTTAATGCTTATAGCTATAATAGCTACTTCTTTAATTGGATGTGAGAAATTTTCTAGTAAAAATAAGGAAGAAATTTCAGCTAAAGAGGTGGATAAAGAAGTGGTGGAAGGAAATAATAAATTTGCATTTAATATCTTCAAAGAAATTTCAAAGGGTGAAAATAATAAGAATGTGTTTATATCTCCTTTGAGCATTTCCATGGCACTTACTATGACCTATAATGGAGCTAAAGAGAATACAAAAGCAGAGATGAATAAGGTACTAGGCTATGAAGGAATGTCTGATGATAAGATAAATAATAGTTACAAAATTCTTCATAGTTACTTGGAGAATATAGATGAAAATATAAAGCTAAATGTAAGTAATTCTATATGGATAAGAGAGGGTCAGAATATAAATAAAGAATTTATAAACATTAATAAGGATATCTTTGGTGCAAAAGTGGATAACTTGGACTTCTCTAAATCCTCATCTGTGGATAAAATTAATAATTGGATTGAAAAATCTACTAATAACATGATTAAAGATATGCTAAAAGGTCCTATTGATGGTGATGTTATTATGTATTTAATTAATGCTATATATTTCAAGGGACAATGGCAAGAACCCTTTGATACAAATAATAATATTATAGGTGAGTTTACAAATTCAAAGGGAGAAAAATCAGAGATAGATTTTATGAGGAAGGTTGCAGCTGATGATAAAACCTTTTATGGAGAAAAGAATGATTTTAAAGTTATAAAAATGCCTTATGATAATGGAAAAGTATCTATGTATGCAGTACTACCAAAGGAAGGTTTAAATATAGATAATTTTATAAATAATTTAAACATGAATAAGTGGAATTCTATAAAAAAATCTATTGGAAAAGAGCAGGAAGCTGTTAATGTAAGCTTTCCGAAGTTTGAAATGGAATATGGAACTAAAGAATTAAAAGGACCTCTAATGGACCTAGGAATGAAGAATATATTTGGTGATAGAGCTAATCTTAGTGGAATAAGGGAAAATATATATGTTAGTAGTGTTTTACATCAAGGGAAAATAGAAGTAAATGAAAAGGGAAGTGAAGCAGCTGCAGCTACTATAGTTGAAGTTAGGGAAACTGCAATGCCAATAATTGATGATCCTAAAGAGTTTATAGCTGATAGACCTTTTGTATTTATTATAGAAGATGAAGAAAGTGGAACCATACTATTTATGGGTAAACTAGAAGATGTGAAAAAATAATAAAGGGAAAAGAGAACAGGAGTTAATAAAAACTCCTGTTATTTGCCTTTAATTAGCTTATTTATAATATATGGTTAATCTTTTTCTCATTATTTACTTAAATCACAAAAAAGTTCTAACACCTACTTAGAACTTCTTTCTTAAAGTTTTTTATTGAAATTCTTTCAATAAAAAAACTTAATTTTTCTCCATCATGAGCATTTTCTTTATAGTAATCAAATATAGAATCTACTAAATTTAAAGTCTCCGCTTCTGATAAATCATTAGCTATAATATCCGCAATCCTAGGGTTATATCCAGCTGAACCACCTGCTGTTACCATGAGTTTACCATTAATATCTGCTATAACACCCACATCTTTACTATAAACACTTCCACAAGCATTTCTGCATCCTGCTACACCTATTTTAGTTCTACAAGGCATATCCATCCATTGATATTTTTTAGATAATTTCATACCTATACCAATTGTATTAAATTTTGATCTTTTACAATAGCCTGCTGGACACATCTCTACATTTTTAACGGAATTTTGAATTTTAACAGCCGGTTCCATATGTAGTTCCTCCCATATTTGGGGTAGATCCTTTTCCTCTAAATTAGTTATTAAGATTCTTTGTCCAGAGGTTATTTTTATAACTCCATTATACTTCTTAGCTACCTTAGCTATTTTTTCAAGGTTTTCCGGAGTTATAAAACCTCCAGGAATATGAGGTGTTATACCATATTTTCTTTTACCATCCCTTATTTTTTGAAGATTCCCGTAATGTGCCAAAGCATATTTCCTCCTATATTTTTAAATATATTATACCTCATTTAATAGGAAATAATCTACTTGACCTTGCTGAATTTAAAAGAGTTATGATAATGAAGGTACTTAAATTTGTAAAGGCATGGAGGTCATCATGTGACTACCACGCCCTATTTTAAATTAATATTTAAAATAGAACTAAATTTAATTCCTCTTGTAGGTTTTTGTCTGCACACAGAAAGTAGTACATTCGCAATTGCTAATTGTTTGAAATAAATACAGGTTATTATTTCATTTTTAGGAAAATGGTACGAGTATATAGTTATATATTCATTTATAAGAATGGGGTTTATGGGGGAATTATTATGAATTTAACTTTTTTTGTGTCATTGCTATCAGTAGAGCTAAGGACCAAATATTATGAAGAAATTATTAGGAATGGACAAGTAACAGAAGAACTTTGGAAGAAAATATCCTACTATCTAGAAAAAACATGTAAAGAACTCTTCAATGTTGAAGAACAGATAATAGAATTGCTAAGGAATCTTGAAGATGTTGAAAAATCTAGATTAATGATGACAATACAAGAAAATGACATATATTTATTTAACAAAATATCTACGAAACTATTTAGTTTTGAGGATATTATTAGTATAGATAGGGAAAGAGTTAAAACAGTTCTGTGTAAATTAGATATGAATACTCTATGTAAAGCTATATTAGGGGCTTCACCAAGGGTTATTTATTATATTCAAAATATATTTCTAGATATTGATTTTGTAGAGGCAAGAAGAAAATTAGGAAGTGTTCAATTGGATGAAATACTTCAGGCTCAAGATAAGATAATAATGCAAATAAATAATAAGTAATAAAGGTTTAATTTATAGGATTATACACCATTTTATTACTTGAAGTTATAGAAGAATATTGACTTATATGGTATTATGTAGTCCTAGAGTGAAATAGTTCAAGAAATTCATGTTGAACGTATTTTACTAGTACTATTGAGAGAAGTTGGAGGGTAATTTAAATGTACGAAATGAAGGAAGAATTTAAAACAGGAATAGAGATTATTGATAATGAACATAAAATGCTTTTTGAAATAGCTGATAAAGTTTATGAGTTACTAAATAATGAGTTCATTATTGATAAATATGATAGAATAGTAAATCTAATTGAAGAATTGAAGGGGTATGCTGCTCTTCACTTTAGAGATGAAGAAGCCTATATGGAGAGTATAAATTATAAAAAAATGTTTACTCAAAAAATAGATCATGATAACTTTATAAAAAAATTAGATGAAATAGATTTAAATAAAATTGATGAGAATCAACATAAATATATTCTTGATTTATTAGAATTCGTAAATCAGTGGTTAGTAAGTCACATTCTTGAAAAAGACAAGCTGATTGCACAAGGGTAAGTTTTTGTGAACTATATAAAAATATAAAAATAAATGGTAGTCCTATGGACTACCATTTAATATATTAGTTAACTCTTTGTTTAAGACAAGTTTTTAAGTCCTCTTCTGGTGTACTTATAGGAGTTAATTGGAAGGTGTCTACTAAGTATTGAAGTACATTTGGACTTATAAATGCAGGAAGAGAAGGTCCCAGGAATATGTTTTTAACTCCTAAGGACAACAAAGCTAGTAAATCAGCTACAGCCTTTTGCTCATACCAAGATAGTACAATGGATAATGGTAAGCCATTCACATCAGTTTCAAAGGCATCCGCTAAAGCGGTAGCAATTCTTACTGCAGAATAAGCATCATTACATTGACCTACATCGAGAAGCCTTGGTAGCCCAGCTACTTCACCAAATTCAAGTTTGTTAAATCTATATTTTCCACAAGCTAAAGTAAGGATAATACAATCCTCAGGAACCATTTTTGCAAAATCTGTGTAGTAGTTTCTTCCAGGCCTTGCACCATCACAACCACCTATTAAGAAGAAGTGACGAACTTCACCCTTTTTAACTGCATCAACAATTTTGCCGGCATTACTTAAAGTAGCCTTATGACCAAAGCCTACAAGAATTTCTTTTCTGTCTTCAGAAGCAGTAAATCCACCTAATTCTAAAGCTTTATTTATGATTTCAGAGAAGTCCTTTGTTCCATCTTCTTTAAGAGTGACATGTCTAACTCCATCCCATCCAACTACGTTAGTTGTAAATATTCTATCCTTATAGGTTTCTCTAGGTCTCATAAGGCAGTTAGTAGTCATAAGTATACAGCCAGGAATGTTATCAAATTCCGTTTGTTGGTTTTGCCATGCACTACCATAGTTTCCTACTAGATGAGGATATTTTTTTAGTTCAGGATAACCATGAGCAGGAAGCATTTCACCATGGGTATATATATTTATTCCCATACCTTCAGTTTGTTTTAATAACATCTCTAAATCCTTTAAATCGTGACCAGAAACAATTATAAAAGGTCCTTTTTCTACTTTTACATTAACTAAATGAGGAGTTGGATTTTTATAACTTTCAGTATTAGCTTCATCAAGTTTTTTCATGACAGCTACACTCATATCACCAGTTCTCATAGTCATTCTAATTAACTCTTCAACAGATAAGTTATCATTAGTTGTACATTCTAATCCTAGAAAATAGAAGTTATCAACTTGGTCATCATAGTAACCTAAAAATCTAGCTTGGTGTCCATAGGCACTTACTCCCTTTAGACCATAAACAATAGTTTGTCTTAAAGAACGTATATCAGCATCTAAATCTCCATCATACATAATTCCAGCTTTAACGGCATCCTTAAGCATTTCTTCTTTAGTTTTGCTTAAATTATAGGTTGCTTGATCAGGATACGCCTTATCCGTAGATGCCTTACTTCTTAGGTTTTCTTTAATTTTTTGTGATTCTTTAAGCATGTTTAGGTGACTTGCTGCATCAAAGTTAACATTAGTTAAAGTTGTAAATAGAGCATTTTCTACAAAACTAACCACTGATTTATCTATAACTTGCTCATTATCAAGTAAATCTTTAGCATAACAACTGATTCCTTTTAACTGATAAATTAATAAGTCTTGCAAATTGGCTATTTCAGGGGTTTTACCGCAAACACCTAACTTAGTACATCCCTTTCCCCCTACAGTTTGTTCACATTGATAGCAAAACATAGCATTATCCATTTAATAATCCTCCTTATTATATTAAGTTTTTTATAGTATTTGTTTATAAAATAATATTATTCTTTTATAGATAAATACATATTAATTAAACCCTTATTTAATTAAGTAAAATAATGAAAATCTGATATAATAGAAGTGAACTAATTAGGAATACTACAGTCATTGAAATTTATTGAGGTGATTTTATGAATAAAGAAAAACGAAAGAAAATTTTAGAAGTATTAGAAGAGACCTATAGAGGAGCTTCCTGCGGGTTAGATTTTAGAACACCCTTTGAACTTTTAGTATCAACTATACTTTCTGCTCAATGTACAGATGAAAGGGTTAACATAGTTACAAAGGAATTATATAAGGAGTATAATACTCCACAGGCTATACTGACGTTAAGTGAAGAAGAATTAGGTAAAAAGATTCATAGTTGTGGATTCTATAAAAATAAAAGTAAAAATATATTAGGGGCATGTAAATCCATTGTAGAAAAACATAATGGTCAGGTTCCAAGAACTATGGAAGAACTTATAGCTCTTCCAGGAGTAGGTAGGAAAACGGCTAATGTAGTTTTATCTAATGCTTTTGGAGTGCCTGCTATAGCTGTAGATACCCATGTGTTTAGAATTTCTAATAGAACAGGTTTTGCACCTGGAGATAATGTAGAAATTGTTGAAGAAAAACTTATGAAATACATACCAAAGAACATGTGGAGTGATGCACATCATTATATTATTTGGCATGGAAGAAAGATATGTGATGCTAGAAAGCCAAAGTGTCATGAATGTCCTATAGCACCTTATTGTGATTACTTAAATAAGGGATCTTCAAAAAAATAGATTATTTTAATTAGGAGGATTTAATTATGTCATATGGTGAACAATCTTTAAAAATGCACAAGGAGAAGAAGGGAAAACTAGAGGTTATAAGTAAAATTCCTGTTAATACAAGAGAAGACTTATCTATAGCTTATACGCCTGGAGTTGCAGAGCCTTGCATTGAAATATCTAAGGATAAAGATAAGGTTTATGATTATACAATAAAATCTAATACTGTAGCTATAGTCTCGAATGGAACAGCAGTATTAGGACTTGGAAATATAGGGGCAGAAGCCTCAATTCCAGTAATGGAAGGAAAGGCATTATTGTTTAAGGAATTTGCTGGAGTAGATGCTTTTCCAATATGTATTGATAGCGAAGATCCAGAAGAAGTAATAAAAACTGTAAAATTAATATGTCCTGTATTCGGAGGAATAAACCTTGAAGATATAAAGGCTCCTGAATGTTTTTATATAGAAGAAACTTTAAAAAGAGAATTAAATATTCCTGTATTTCATGATGACCAACATGGAACTGCAGTAGTTGTATTATCAGGGTTATATAATGCATTAAAGTTAACTAAGAAGAATATAAAAGATGTTAAAATAATAATAAATGGTGCTGGTTCTGCTGGAATTGCTANNATGGTGCCGGCTCTGCTGGAATTGCTATCTGTAAATTGCTTTTAAAGGCGGGAGTAGAAAATATAATCATGTGTGATAAGAAGGGTGCTATTTATGATGGAGGCAACTGCTTATTTGAATCCCATGAAGAAATAGCAAAGGTTACTAATAAAAATAAAGAATCAGGTTCATTAAAAGAAGTTTTAGTAGGAGCTGATGTGTTCATAGGAGTATCCGGGCCTAACATGATAAATGCAGAAGATGTAAAGACTATGAATTCAGATGCAATTATCTTTGCAATGGCTAATCCAACTCCAGAAATAATGCCAGATGAAGCTAAATTAGGAGGGGCTAGAGTAATAGCAACAGGCCGTTCAGATTTTGCTAACCAAATTAATAATGTTCTAGTATTCCCTGGTATATTTAAGGGAGCTCTTACAGTTAGAGCAACAGAAATAAATGATGAAATGAAGTTAGCTGCAGCAAGAGCTTTAGCAAACCTAATTCCAGAAGAAGAATTAAATGAAGAAAACATAATCCCAAATGCCTTAGACAAGAGAGTATCAGGCAAAGTAGCAGAGGAAGTTATGAGAATAGCAAGAGAAATGGGAGTAGCAAGTCTGTAAAGACTAAAAATATGGAGCATGTACTTATATTAAAGTATATGCTCCATACTTTATAAAATTACACTTATACGTTATCACTGTAATTTTCAACA
>NZ_DHYX01000051.1:0-26308 GCF_002414285.1 Clostridium sp. UBA5119
TATGGCTACAAGACAAACAGGTTTTGCTTTACTTGCTACAAATAGCGTTCAAGAAGTTATGGACCTTGCTCCAGTAGCTCACTTAGCATCTATTGAAGGTAGAGTTCCATTCTTACATTTCTTCGATGGATTTAGAACATCACATGAAATACAAAAAATTCAAACTTGGGACTATGAAACTCTAGGAAAATTCTTAAATAGGGATGCAGTAGATGCATATAGAGCAAGTGCTTTAAACCCAGAGAATCCTGTAACTAGAGGAACAGCTCAAAACCCTGATATATACTTCCAAGCAAGAGAAGCTTCAAACCCATTCTACAATGCAATTCCAGGAGTTGTAGAAAAATATATGGAAATGATTAACAAAGAAATTGGTACTGATTACCACCTATTCAACTACTATGGAGCACCAGATGCAGAGAGAGTAATTGTTGCAATGGGTTCAGTATGTGATGTTGCTGAGGAAACAGTTGATTACTTAACAGCTCAGGGAGAAAAAGTTGGACTAGTTAAGGTTCACTTATATAGACCATTCTCATTAGAACACTTCTTTAAACATATGCCAGCAACAGTTAAAAAGATTGCTGTATTAGATAGAACAAAAGAGCCAGGATCTGCTGGAGAGCCATTATATCAAGATGTTAGAAATGCNNGCTGAAAGACCAGTTATTATTGGTGGAAGATATGGATTAGGTTCAAAAGATACTACTCCATCTCAAATAGTTACTGTATTCGATCACTTAAAAGAAGAAGAACTTAAAAATGGATTCACTATAGGAATAGTTGATGACGTTACAAATACATCGCTAGACATTACAAGAACTATAGCTACTACACCTAAAGGAACTGTTGAGTGTAAATTCTGGGGATTAGGATCTGACGGAACAGTTGGAGCTAACAAGAGTGCTATAAAAATCATAGGAGACCATACAGATATGTATGCTCAAGCATACTTTGCTTATGATTCTAAAAAATCTGGTGGAGTAACAATGTCTCACTTAAGATTTGGTAAAGAAGAGATTAAATCTCCATACCTAATCAACCAAGCCAACTACATTGGATGTCATAACCAATCTTATGTTAATAGCTATGATGTATTAGCTGGAATTAAAGATGGTGGTACATTCCTATTAAACTGTATTTGGGATGAAAAAGATTTAGAAGAACATTTACCAGCATCAATGAAGAGATATATTGCTGAACATAACATAAACTTCTACACAATAAATGCTGTAAAAGTTGCTCAAGAAATTGGTCTTGGCGGAAGAATTAACATGATTTGTCAAGCTGCCTTCTTCAAACTAGCTGAAATTATTCCAGTAGACGAAGCTATTAAATACCTTAAAGATGCAGTTCAAACATCTTATGGTAAAAAAGGTGAAAAAGTTGTTAAAATGAACAACGATGCTATAGATGCTGGGGTTAATGCTATAGTTAAAGTTAATGTTCCAGAAGCTTGGAAAAATGCAGAAGATAAAAATGAATGTAAGAAGGAAACTCCTGACTTCATTAAAAACATTGTTGAAGTTATGAATAGACAAGAAGGAGACAAACTTCCTGTAAGTGCTTTTGAAGGAAGAGAAGATGGTACTTTTGACCATGGAACAGCTGCTTATGAAAAGAGAGAAATAGCTGTTAATGTACCAGAGTGGATTCCAGAAAACTGTATCCAATGTAACCAATGTTCTTATGTATGTCCACATGCTACAATAAGACCATCTATTGGAACAGAAGAAGATTTTGCTAATGCACCAGCAGCTATTAAGCTTGCAGATGCTAAAGGTGGACAACTTAAAGGCTTAAAATTCACAATGTCTGTAGCTGTTCAAGATTGTACAGGTTGTGGAAACTGTGCACAAGTTTGTCCAGCTAAACAAAAAGCTTTAGTTATGAAACCTCTTGATACTCAAAAGGATCAAATAGAGCCTTGGAATTTCACAGTTAAAATGAAAAAACCTGAAAATCCATTAGGTGTTGCTTCAGTTAAAGGTAGCCAATTTGAGACTCCGCTTCTAGAGTTCTCAGGTGCTTGTGCAGGTTGTGGAGAAACTCCATATGCGAAACTTATAACTCAATTATTTGGAGACAGAATGATGATAGCTAATGCTACAGGATGTTCTTCAATTTGGGGAGGAAGTGCTCCTTCAACTCCATACACTAAGAATCAAGAAGGTAAAGGGCCAGCTTGGGCTAACTCATTATTTGAAGATAACGCTGAGTTTGGTTTAGGTATGTTCTTAGGTGCTAATCACCAAAGAGAAAAGCTTGCTGACTTAGTAAAGAAAGCAGTATCAACAAATTGTAATGAAGAGTTAAAAGCTGCTTTAAATGAATGGTTAGAGAATAAAGATAATGCAGAAGCTTCAAAAGCTGCTACTAAGAAAGTACTTCCATTAATCGAAGCAAACAAAACTTGCTGCGAAACAATGGCAGAGTTATATAAATTTAAAGACTTCTTCGTTAAGAGATCTCAATGGATCTTTGGTGGAGACGGTTGGGCATACGACATTGGATATGGCGGTGTTGACCACGTTCTAGCATCAGGAGAAGATGTAAATGTATTTGTATTTGATACAGAAGTTTACTCTAACACTGGTGGACAATCTTCAAAAGCTACTCCAACTGCAGCAATTGCTAAATTTGCAGCTTCAGGTAAGAGAACTAAGAAGAAAGACCTTGGAATGATGGCAATGAGCTATGGTTATGTATATGTTGCTCAAATAGCTATGGGAGCTGACCAAGCTCAAACTCTTAAAGCTATAAGAGAAGCAGAGGCATATCCAGGTCCATCTTTAATCATAGCTTATGCTCCATGTATCAACCATGGAATTAAGACTGGAATGGGTAATACTCAATTAGAATCTAAAAAAGCTGTTGCTTGCGGATATTGGGGATTATATAGATTCAATCCAGCTCTTAAAGAAGAAGGTAAGAATCCATTTAGCTTAGATTCTAAAGAGCCAACTGAATCTTTCAGAGACTTCTTATTAAACGAAGTAAGATATGCATCACTTCAAAAAATGTTCCCAGAAGTAGCTGAGGAATTATTTGTTAAGACTGAACAAGATGCAAAAGAAAGATTAGAATCGTATAAAAAACTTGCAGCTCAACAATAGTTTTAAATAATTTAAGGGTTGCCTCCATTTTGGGGCAGCCCTTTTCTTTATGTAAAATTAGGATAATTGTTGTATGAAAATAAAAATTTTGTATTAAAATATTATAAAACACTTCTAAAATATGAAGATTAAGGGTACAATGAAGAGGAGTATTATTTAAGGAGGCTATTAATATGGGAAATAACTGTTGTGGAAATAATGAAGATAAAAAAGAAACAGGATGCTGTGGAGGACATGAGCAAGAAAGTCATGAATGCTGCTGTGGAGGACATGACCATGAACATGATCACGAAGAATGTGGTTGTGGTTGCGGAGAGCACGAAGCAATGTTCGTTGAGTTAGAAGATGAAGAAGGAAATGTAACTCAATGTGAAATAGTTGATGGATTTTTATTTGAAGAAAATGAATATGCCTTAGTACAAAATCCAGATGATGGTTCAATATACTTATTTAAAGTAGTTGGTGATGATGAAGTAGGAGAACTTGTTGTACCAGAAGATGCAGAGTATGATGCAGCAAAAGCATATTACGAAGAATTACTTGCAAATGAAAATAGTGAAAACTAATTAAACTTCTAAAAGCCGCTATTTATATAGCGGCTTTTATGCTATGTTGTCCATATTTTCCTATGGAAATAACATACTAAGGAGGAGATGGAATGAATGAACAAGGGTTAAGAATAACATGAAAGTAGGTCAATTTCACATGGAAAAACTAGCTATATTTGATATTGATTATACATTAACTAAAAAGGAGACTTCTATAGAATTATATAAATATATGCTTAAGAAGGATAGGAAGTTACTTAGGTATTTACCATCACATATAATAACTGGTATTTTTTATGGTCTGAAGGTTTATAATGCTGGAAGAACTAAGGAGAATTTTTTAAGATTTTTAGCAGGAATCAGTGAGGAAGACTTAAAGAAGCTAGTGAAAAGCTTTTATAAGGAAAAGATAGAGAGTATATTGTATGAAGATGCAATTAAAGCTATTAAGGACTTTAAGGAAAAGGGTTATAAGATATATTTAATTTCTGCCTCGCCTGAGTTTTATGTTAATGAATTTTATAGTATAAAAGAAGTAGATAAGGTTATTGGAACTAAGTTTCATATTGATGAAGGAAAATTTAATCCTAAAATTTTAGGAGAAAATTGCAAAGGTGAAGCTAAAGTGAAAAGATTAATGGAAGAGCTAAAAAAAGACAATATAGAAGTGGATTTTAAAAACTCCTATATGTTTTCTGATTCTCTTTCGGATTTACCTCTTTTAAAGTTAGTAGGTAAGGGATATTTAATAAATTATAAGAAGAATCATGAATTAGAGATTTTAAGGTGGCGATAATTATGGAGAATTGTATAAATGATTACTTTATAAAGAATGATGAAGCTTATGAAAGGGAGGAATTTCAAGATATATATGTGGTGGAAGGTAAGTGCATATATGAGGTTATAAGGGTTATAGATGGAGCTCCTCTATTTTTAGATGAACATTTAGCTAGACTTGAAAATTCTTTAAAGTTAGAAAAAAAAGAAGAACTTATATCTATGGATAAGATTAAGGAATACATAGGAAAATTAATAACTCTAAATAGAGTTGAAAGTGGTAATTTAAAGCTTGTAATAAATAAGGATAATCTATTTATATTTTTTATAAAGCATTCTTATCCAACTAAGGATATGTATAGTAGTGGAGTAAAGACTATTCTTTATTTTGGAGAAAGACATAATCCTAATGCCAAGGTTATAGATAATTCCTTTAGGGGAAAAGTTAATGAAAAAATAGATGCTAGTGGCAGTTATGAAGCTATTTTAGTAAATAGTAAAGGGTATATTACAGAGGGAAGCAAATCTAATATATTTATGATAAAAGGTGATGAAATAATTACAGCCCCAGTAGAAGGGGTGCTTCCAGGAATAACTAGAAGCGAGATAATAAAAGCTTGTGAAGAATTAGGGTTAAAGGTAAGAGAAGAAAATATTTATTATGAACATATAAAAAATTTAGATGGATTATTTATATCAGGAACTTCTCCTAAGGTGCTACCTATAAATGAAGTTGAAGGTATTATAAAATATGATAAAATATATCAAAGAATTTATGATATAAAAGATAAGTTTGAAGAATTAATTACAAGAAACTTGAAGAATTATAAAACAAGTAAATAGTAAAGTATGTCAAAAACAATACGATAATATATTATAGTATTGTTTTTGTATTTTAGAAGGAAATGATCTGTATTATGTATTAGGGGTGATAATGTGGAAAATAAGACATTAAGGGGAACTGTAAAAGTACTTGATGGCAAACTGATTATTACTGATGAAGAAAATATTTCTGAAGGTCCTTGGATTGTAAAGGGCAAGGATGTTAGTTTATTTGTAGATGAACAAGAAGTAAAAGGTAGAGCTAGAGTTAGCTCTGAAAGTAAGATAGATATAATTTTTAATGAATCTAAGGCAATAAGGGAATTGAGTATAAATATTAGTGAAGATAAAATGATAGCTAGTATATCAATAAACTATAGTCCGGAAGTAATTTATACTTTAGAAGATACACCAGAAGCACCTATGATTACCTTAAATGCAAAGGTAAAAGAAGAGAAGTTTCCACCTAAATATACGAGGGATGAATTATTAAAAGAACTTAAAGATAAGAACATAGTTTATGGGATTGACAATAAGATGTTAGATGACATAAAAAATATGGACAAGATAGAAAATGTTGTAGTTGCTAGGGGAAAGGAACCGATTGAACCTATAGATGATGTATTAGAAGTATATTTTGATACTAGTACCCATAAAGGATTTAAAAGTGACCAAAGTGGTAATGTAGATTTTAAATCTATAGGTAGTATAACAAGTGTGAAGAAAGATGATATCCTTGCAAAACGTACTGTAGGAAAAGAAGGTACCATAGGTATTAACTTATTTTCACAGCCTATTCAACCAAAGAAAAGAAAAGTTAAGGACATGATGGTGAAATCAGGATGTAAATTTAAGGATAAGGATACTATAGTGTCCACAATGGAGGGAAAACCTCAAGTAAAGGGATGTATTTTTCAGGTTAATAATGTTCATGAGGTTCTTAGTGATGTAGATATAACTACAGGAGATATTAATTTTATAGGCGATGTAATTATTAATGCTGATGTTAAAGAAGGTATGAAGGTTAAATCAGGAAATGCCATAATTATAAAGGGAAATGCAGTAAGATGTAGTCTTTGGTCAGAGGGAGATATGCAAATCATTGGTAGTGCAATTTCATCTACAATAAAGATTAGAAGTGAGTTCTCTGAGTTTAAAGGATATTTAGAAGAATTATCGGCCATAGTGGATAGTTTTCATAGCTTGTATAAGGCTGTAACAGCTGTTAAAGAAAGTGGAGATATAAAGGGGAATATAAGAGATTGTGATATTATAGGCCTTGTTATAAAGAGTAAATTTCCTTTAATAACTAAGATAATTAATAAAGTATTAAATACAATGGTTGAAATTAATGATAATAACAATGAATTATTTAGAGTNNACTACATGTTAATAAGTGGTGTAGAAGAACTAATTAAGGTTAAGACTTTAGCAGAAGAGAAAATAAAGGCCATAGAAGCTATGAAAGATATTAATTCAGATGCTACAATAGGGTACATTCAAGATTGTACAGTATTTTGCTCTGGTAGTTTGATAATAAATGGTAAAGGTGTTTATAAATCCAATGTTTATGCAGAAAAGGGTATATACTTTACAGGAGAAGGACAATGCGAGCTTCGAGGTGGAAAAGTTAAGGCGGAAAATGAAATTAAGGCTAAGATAGTAGGGTCACATTCGGGGGTTATGACGGAGGTAGTAGTAGGTAAGGAAGGACATATTTATTGTGATGTCGCTTACTTAAATACTAAGTTTATAGTTGGAAATATGGAAACTATAATGGATGAAACATGCAAAAATGTTCATGTATATATAGATAAAAATAGAGATTTAATTGTTGATAAGTTTAAAATTTAGGAGGGATAAAAGTGGCAGAGGAATTTAAATTACTTGTGTTTAGGTTAGGAGAGCAGTGCTTTGCAGCAGATATTAGAGAGGTAGAACGTATTCTAAACTATGAAGAGCCAACAAAAATTCCAGATTCACAAGATTTTTTACAGGGAGTTATAAATTATCAAGATGGAATATTACCAGTTATTAGTTTAGCTAAAAAATTTGGAATATATAATCTGGAAGATAAAGAAAAGGAGGGTTCCATAATCGTTGTTAGAAATGAAGATGGTGCAATGGGAGTTATAGTAGAAGCTGTTAATGAAGTTATATCTAAGAAAGTGGATGACTTAGAACCTACACCAGATATATCTTCTAATATATCTAAGAAATATGTTAAGGGGATAATAAAAGATAAAAATAAAAATACTATTATTTTACTTTTAAATTTAAATGAACTTCTTTCAAAGGATGAAAAGGAGAAAATAGAAAGGTAAGCTATGGAATACAAGGAGATAAAAGTAGGCATTGCAGATTATAAAATAGCCAAATGTCCAGATAGACTTATGACAATTGGGCTAGGTTCTTGTATTGGTATTGCCATCATAGATAAAAAAACTGGAATTGGAGGCCTTGCACATATTATGCTTCCAGACAGTGAAAAGTTTAATAAGATAGCAAATGAAATAAAGTTTGCTAATCTTGCAATACCTATTCTGATTAAAGAAATGATAGAAAATGGTGCAAAAGAAAGGGATCTAAGAGCTAAGATTGCTGGTGGGGCATCTATGTTTAACTTTGCAGACAGTAAGGTTAATATGGATATAGGTGCTAGAAACAGCCTAGCAGTTAAGGATATATTAAAGGCTAGAAAAATACCTATAGATAGTGAAGAAATTGGAGGAACTAAAGGAAGAACAATAACCTTTGATACAGTAACAGGGGAGCTATATGTAAAAACTGTAGGAGAAGGTATTAAAATTATATAGAAATTAATGATTGGAGTGATTACATATGGTACAAAAGGTTTCAGTTATGGTTGTAGATGACTCCGCTTTAATGCGAAAGATGATATCGGATATGATAAATATGGAAGATGATATGGAAGTGATAGACATTGCGAGAAATGGAGAAGATCTTTTAGAAAAGTTAAAAAAGCAGGTTCCAGATGTTATCACTTTAGATATTGAAATGCCAAAGATGAATGGGATAGAAGCTTTGAAGAAAGTAATGGAGTTAAAGATACCTACTAAAGTTATAATGATAAGTAGTTTAACACAGGATGGTGCCGAGGAAACTATGGAATGTTTAGAAAATGGAGCTATAGATTTTGTACCTAAACCATCGGGTTCAATTTCTTTAAACATTAATGCAGTTAGAGAAATTCTAGTTTCAAAAATAAGAGGTATCAGATTTGTAAGAAAGACTTCTTCCATTAGTAGCGCAAAAGGCGTTGACGTTAAAGAAGGTAAAATAAGAGAAATACATAGAGCTTCTCAAGTATTAAAAATAAGAGAAATAGACTCAATGCCTCCTAAAACTATAAGAAGTAAAGAAATAGGTAATAAAAAAATCTCAGCAATTGTAATGGGGGCATCTACAGGTGGTCCTAAGGCATTATTTAATGTTATTACAAACCTTCCAGAAAAATTAGGAGTTCCTATATTAGTGGTTCAGCATATGCCAGAAGGTTTTACAAAGGCTTTTGCTGAAAGACTTGATAAATTTTCTAAGGTTAAGGTGGTGGAAGCCAGGGAAGGTATGTCCATAGAAAAGGATGTTGTATATATAGCACCTGGTGGTAAACATATGGCGATAAGTAGAAACAAAACTATAACCTTAAATTTAGAACCTCCAATGTGGGGAGTAAGGCCGGCTGTAGACAAGCTGTTTATATCAGGAGCTAAGGTATATGGGGAGAATTTATTAGGTATTATCCTTACTGGTATGGGAAGAGATGGAGCTGATGGAATTATAGAAGTGAAAAAAGCAGGTGGAGCCACTATATCAGAAGATGAGTCTACTTGTATAATATATGGAATGCCTAAAGCAGCTTACGACACTAATATGATAGACGAAGTTATTCCACTTTATGATATTAGTAAAAGAATAGCTAATATAGTACTGGGGGATGTGAGGAATTAATGGATTTTACAAAGTTTGAAAATTTCGTATTAAGAGAGTTTAATTTAGATTTGTCTGGCTATAAATCAGCTCAGTTACATAGAAGAATACTTACTATTATGTCTAGAGCTGGAGCTAAAAATTTAGATGAATATATGGTATTAATAAAAAAAGATAAGGTCATAAGGGAAAAGTTTTTGGATTATGTTACGATAAATGTAACAGAGTTCTATAGAAACCCACAAATATTTAGGGAACTTGAAAATTTTATAAAAAGTGAATTATCCTATAATAGACCACTAAAAATATGGAGTGCAGCTTGCTCTATTGGGGCAGAACCTTATTCTATATCTATGATGTTAAATGAGATGACTCCTAGTGTTAGGCATAAGATATTAGCCACTGATATAGATACTAACATCCTAATAAGAGCAAAAGCAGGAGAGTATGTAAGTGGAGATATTAAAAACATACCAAAAACCCAACTTCATAAGTATTTTAAACATGAGGGGGAAAAATTTATAATTAACCAGGAAGTAAAAGGTCTAGTAACCTTTAAAAAACATGATCTTATATTAGATAGCTATGAAGGTGGCTTTGACATAATTGTATGTAGAAATGTGGTTATATATTTTACTAATGAAGTAAAAGAAAAAATTTATGAAAAGTTTTCTAAAGCATTAAATCCAGGAGGTTTATTATTTATAGGTGCTACAGAAAGTATATATGGATATAAGAATTTTGGTTTTGAGAAACTTTCAACATTTATCTATAAGAAAATTTAAGGAGGGGTAACATGGACACTTCTCAATATCTATCTATGTTTTTAGAAGAGTCAAGTGACAATTTACAACTATTAAATGAATCATTACTTATATTAGAAAATGATTCGGAAGATATGGAAATATTAAATCAGATTTTCAGAGTTGCACATACCATTAAAGGAATGGCTGCTACTATGGGGTATACTAAAATGGCAGAACTTACCCATAAGATGGAGGATGTATTGTCCAAGTTTAGAGAAGGACAACTTAAAGTAACCCATGAAGTGGTAACAGTATTGTTTAATTGTTTAGATATTTTAGAATCCATGGTAGGGGATATTACTGATGGAGGTGATGGAGACATAGAGATTAATAACATTGTAACTCAGCTAGTAAAGATAGCAGAGGGAAATGAAAACATCCAAAAGGAAGAAAATTCATCAGAGGTAATTCAGAATAAAGATAAAGAAGTGGCACAAGATATAATGGGCAGTGAGGATATTGTAGACTTAGGCCTTGATGAATATGATATTGATACCTTAAAGGAAGCTTTAAAGAATAATTTCAATACCTTCCATGTTCATGTTGGACTTGATAAAAAAACTATTTTAAAATCTGCTAGAGCATTTATTTTATTTCAGACTTTAGAGGAGAATGGAGAAATCCTAAAATCAAATCCAAAGCTGGAGGATTTAGAAAGTGAAAACTTTGATTTTGATATTGATTTAGTATTTGTAACAGAAACATCTCAGGACATAATAAGAAATTCTATTAATGGAATATCTGAAATAAGGCAAGTTGATGTAAGAGATATAAGTAGTTTGGTTAATAATGGTAATGGCGTTAGAGATGCTAAAGGAGCTAATGAAATTGCTGCCACAAGTTTAGCTACTAGTACTAAGGCTACAAATACTGCTGAAATTGCTAAAGACAAAGAAAATTCTAACAAAGTAGTAGAACTAAAGGAATCAAAAAATAATCTTAAGGCAAAAACTGTAGAAAAAGCACCTAGTACCAAAGAAGAAAATAAAAAACAACCAGTAAAACACAAAAATAAAGGTGTTGGACAATCTGTTAGAGTTGATTTAGAAAGATTAGATAACTTTATGAATATGGTATCTGAGCTAGTAATCCATAGAACTAGATTAGAGCAAATAAGCGCTAATCATAAGATTGTGGAATTAAATGAAACCTTAGAAGAAGTAGCTAGGACTACTACTGATCTTCAAGATTTAGTTATGAAGATTAGAATGTTACCTTTAGATGTAGTGTTTAATAGATTCCCAAGAATGATAAGAGATTTATCAATGGAACTAAATAAAGAGATTGATTTTGAAATTCAAGGACAGGATACAGAGCTTGATAGAACTGTAATTGAAGAGATAGGTGAACCTTTAATACACTTGCTTAGAAATGCTGCAGACCATGGAGTTGAGTCAGCAGAAAAAAGAATTAGTCAAGGTAAGCCAGCGGCAGGAAAGATAAAATTAATTGCCTATTCTGAAGGTACTAAGGCTGTTATAAAGGTAGAAGATGATGGTAGTGGTATCAATGTGGAAAAGGTTAAGGCTAAGGCAGAGAAAATTGGTATTAATACTGAAGGGATGAATGATAATGATATAAAAAATCTTATTTTCTCTCAAGGGTTTAGCACTAATGAAGTAGTTACTGATATATCAGGAAGAGGAGTTGGAATGGATGTTGTAAAAACAAAAATTTCAAGCCTTGGAGGAACCGTAGATGTATTCAGTGAAGAAGGAAAAGGAACCTCTTTTATAATAAAGTTACCTTTAACTCTACAAATAATTCAATCCTTACTTGTTAAGATTGGAACAGAGACTATGGCTATATCCTTAGGATTTATAGATAGAGTTATGGAATATAATCCAGAGGAAATTAAAAGAACAAACAACAAAGAAATTGTAGTATATAATGATAAGGTGTTTAAATTAGTAAGAATTAATGATAAATTAGATATAGAAAGTAAGGATTATGGTAAAAAATACGTAATACTTGCAAAGGTTGGCGAAAATGAAGTTGCCTTAGTAGTTGATTCATTATTAGGACAAAAGGAAATAGTTATTAAAACCTTTGGAAATATACTAAAATCCACAAAAGAATATATTGGCGCTACCATATTAGGTGATGGATTAGTAACCTTAATTTTAGATGTAGCAGCACTTATTTAGGAGGAGAGCTATGGAGTTTACCGAGTTACAAATAGATGCATTGAGAGAGATAGGTAATATAGGTCTTGGAAATGCAGCTACAGCCATGGCGCAAATCTTGGGGAAAGAGATACAAATATCAGTTCCCAAGGTAAATGTTATTTCATTAGAGGATATTTTTGAAAGGGTAGATGAAGAAACTGTAGTTTATGCAGTAATTGCAAGAGTTCTTGGTGAAGCCCCAGGAAATATATTATTTATGTTTGATACAGCTACAATGATGAAGATTGCAGAAATGCTAGTTGGAAAGCAAGAGGGAGAAGAGTTAAATGAACTAGGTTATTCAGCACTTGGAGAAATAGGTAACATAATATTTGCAACCTATATGAATGCCATAAGTCAAATGACTAATTTAAAGTTATTCCCATCGGTACCTGCAGTAGCAAAGGACATGCTTACAGCAGTACTTTCCACAACTTTCATTGAATCTGGTCAATTTAATGACTATGTATTAGATATAGAAACAGGATTTTCTCAGGAGAATGAAGACTTAAGAGGTGATTTTTATTTTATCCCAGCGCCAGGGTCTTTGGAAAGAATATTAGAATCATTAGGATTAAATTAACGGAGGTTATGTAGAAAATGGCAAGAGTATTAATAGTAGACGATGCGACTTTTATGAGAATGATGGTTAAGGATATTTTAGAGAAGAATGGATATGAAGTTATTGGAGAAGCTAATAACGGAATTAAGGCAGTGGAGATCTATAAAGCAGAAAAACCAGATATAGTAACCATGGATATTACAATGCCTGAGATGGATGGAATAGAAGCAGTTAAAGAAATCAAAGCTTTTGATCCAAGTGCAAAGATAGTTATGTGTAGTGCAATGGGACAACAAAGCATGGTTATGGATGCTATAAAAGCTGGAGCAAAGGATTTTATAGTTAAACCATTCCAAGCAGACAGGGTGCTTGAAGCTATAAAAAAAGTATTAGGATAATATGGGGGGGATTTTAGTGCAAGTTGTGGTTTTTACAATAGGTGACGAAGAATTCGCAGTAGAGACAAGCAAAGTTCAGGGAATAAACGGACTAATGAAAATCACAAGGGTTCCCAAAGCGGAAAAATATATTAAGGGA
Organism: Clostridium sp. UBA5119; assembly: GCF_002414285.1. Classification (NCBI taxonomy): domain Bacteria; kingdom Bacillati; phylum Bacillota; class Clostridia; order Eubacteriales; family Clostridiaceae; genus Clostridium; species Clostridium sp. UBA5119. Next base: position 13,288 of record NZ_DHYX01000051.1, read on the forward strand.
CTTATAAATCTAAGAGGAAGTATACTTTCCGTATTAGATATTAATCTTCTTTTAGGTATGAATGTAAGTGATGAAAACAATAATAACATTATAGTAATAGATTTAGATGGTGAGCAGGTTGGAATAACTGTAGACCATGTAGAAGAAGTTATGAATGTGGAAGAAGATATGATTAAAAGAGTTCATGAAGATAAAAATAAGCCTTTTATAAAGGGACTTATAAATCTTGAAAATAGAATATTAACTATGATTGATATTGATAAACTACTACAATAGACCCACTGGGTAGAAAGAGGTAGAATATGGCAGAAACCTTATCGCAAAGTGAAATAGATGCACTTTTATCTGCCTTGTCTTCTGGTGACTTAGAACCAAGTGACATTGAAAAAGATGAAGAAAATATTAAAATTAAAAATTATGATTTTAAAAGGCCACAAAAGTTTTCTAAGGATGTTATTAGAGCAGTAGAAGTTATCCATGATAATTACGCGAGGATAGTATCTAACTACTTAACAGCTCAGCTTAGAAGTAATGTTAAGGTGAAGATAGAAAGTGTAGAACAAATAACCTATGAAGAATTTATACATTCTATTCCAAGCACCACTGTGCTTAATTTGTTTAGAATGCCTCCCCTTGATGGTCAAATAATATTAGAGACTAACGAGGAATTTGTCCTTAGAATATTTGATGTTCTAGCTGGAGGAAGTGGAGACAAAAAGCCTAAATTTAAGGAACTCACAGATATAGAAAAAAACATTATTAAGCATGTTAATCAGGAGATGATTTCTAAGTTAAAGTTAGCTTGGGAAGATGTAATGGAAGTAGAGCCAATTCTAGATAGTATAGAAACTAATCCAGCATTGAATCAAATTCTAGCTCCTAATGAGCCTGTAGCATTAGTAACTTTTAGTGTAGATATGTTTGATACAAGTTTACTTATAAATATATGTATTCCGTATCTAAGCATAGAAAAAGTTTTAGACAACTTGGTTATAAAAAATTGGTTCAGCACCACAGATAATGAACAAGGTGAAGAGGTAAAAGCAAATATAAACAAAACTATAAAAAATGTAGACGTAGCAATGAAGGCTGTCCTTGGAGAAACGAAGATTTCCGTAAATGATTTCTTGAATTTATTTACAGGAGACATTGTTACCCTAGATAGAAGTTATGATAGTACAGTTGATATTTATGTTGAAGATGAACTTCTATTTAAAGCTAAACCAGGATTAAAGGGTAAGAATAAGGCAGTTCAAATAATTGAATATATTGACAAGGGAGTTGAGAATGATGGATAATTCGTTTCTTTCACAAGAGGAAATAGATGCACTTCTAAATGGAGATGGTGGTTCTTCGGAAATTGAACCAGTTAATGAATCGACTGAGGAATTATCGGATTTAGAAAAGGATTTATTGGGTGAAGTAGGAAATATATCTATGGGTACAGCAGCCACAGCACTTTCAGCTGTAGTTGGTAAACCTGTAAACATTACAACTCCAACTATAACTCTTAGTACATTAGATAAGCTGAAAAAAAGCTTTAAAACACCTAATATAGTATTAGATGTTCAATTTGTCAGTGGAATAGTTGGGGGAAATCTATTTATAATAAATATTGAAGATTCGGCTGTTATAGCAAATTTAATGATGGGTGGAGATGGAGTTGTAGAGACACCAAGTGAACTTTCTGAATTAGAAATAAGTGCTGTTCAGGAGGCTATGAACCAAATGATAGGTTCAGCAGCCACTTCCATGGCAACTATGTTCAGTAGAGAGGTAAATATATCACCTCCTATATCTTCTGTTTGTGATGAAAATTCAGAGGAGATATCTACAGATATATCTGCAGACGAAGAAATAGTGAATGTTTCTTTTAGAATGACTATAGGTGATCTAGTAGATAGTAATATTGTTCAAATATTACCAATTGCTACAGCAAAGAAGATTGTAAGTATTATGATGGGAACTGAGGAAGATGCACCAGTATCAGAATCTACAAAGGCATCAACTGAAGTGAAAGTTGTAGCTGAACCTAAAGAAATTTCTATGAACAATGAAGGTGTAGCTAATGAAATAGCTTCAAAAAACACTAATAAAAATGAAAATAATTACAGTGTTCAAAGTCAAGGAATTGTAGAAAATCATGAAGAACCTGTTAATGTAAAACAAGCATCCTTTGGACAACTAGAAGAAATTAGAGGTGTAGAAATGCCTAAAAATATAGACTTAATATTAGATGTTCCATTAGAATTATCAGTAGAGTTAGGTAGAACAAAGAAGAATATAAGAGATATTTTAGCTCTTACTAGAGGTTCTTTAATTGAATTAAACAAACTAGCAGAGGAACCAGTAGACATTTTTATCAACGGTAAAAGAATTGCCCATGGTGAAGTAGTTGTAGTAGATGAAAACTTTGGGGTTAAAATTACTGAAATTGCTAGTGGAGAAGATAGAGTAAAAAGTCTTTCTAAGTAAAGACTTTTTTTCTATTAATGAGACAATAACAAGTTTGTAAAAAATTTACTAAAAAACCCTATAAACTTTAATTAAATAGGTTCGAGTATAAAGGTAGAGAGAAATAGTTGGGAGTGAAAACATGAAAATTAATAATGGAAATATTCACGCTCTATATGTAAATAGCTATAAGACTAAAGAAAATGCTAAAGCAGAAAATACTAAATCAAATAAGGATATGGTTAAGGATACTTGTCAGCTTTCAACTTTAGGAAAGAGCTTGAATAAATTAGCATTAGAAGAGGAAAGTGTTGGTATCAGTGATAAAGAAGTAGAAAAGATAAAAAGTAGAGTTTCTAAAGGAACATATACTGTAGACTCACAGGTTTTGGCTAAGGCTATGATGGCATATGGGAAAGGTGGACAATAGATGAAAAACCAGCTTAAAGGAATATTAGAAGAAGAGCTAAAGGCAATAAAGGCTCTTATAGATATTTTAGAAGCTCAACATGAACTATTGGTTCTTCAAGATGTGTTTAAATTAGAAGCGATAACTAAAGATATAGATGATTGTAGTAGAAACTTAGCAAGAGCTGAAGGTTTAAGAAGGAGCTTAACAGGAAAAGAATCTATTAAAAAAATAGTAGAAGAAGTAGATGAAAAGGAAATTACTCATATATATGGTGAGATGGTTAAAGCTATTAACGCTTTAGTGATTCAAAAGGAAACTAATGAACTACTAATAAAACAAAGTCTTAGCTACACAAATTCTATGTTAGCTATGATAAGTCCTAAAAAAGAGCCGGTAGTTTATAATGGATATGGAAAAATAAAGAGATAAGGAGAAGGTTATGTCAGGATTATTTGCAACATTAAATACATCAAAGGGCGGTATGTTTGCTCAACAGCAATATATTAATGTAACAAGCCATAATATTTCAAATGCCAATACAGAGGGGTTCTCAAGACAACATATTGTACTTCAAACAGCAAGACCACAAACCATAGCAGGGGGAGTAGGTCAAATTGGTACAGGTGTAACAGTTAGTGCTATTGAAAGAACAAGAAATCAGTTTCTTGACTATCAAATAAGAAAAGAAAGCTCACTTCTTGGTAATTATAGTGTTAGACAAGACTACTTATCAGAAATTGAAGGTATTTTTAATGAACCTTCTGATACAGGAATATCAGAGCTTATGTCAGAATTTTTTGATGCTTGGCAAACTCTTTCTAAGAATCCAGAAAAGTCTGATGCTAGAACAGTAGTAGCTCAAAAGGCAAAAGCTTTAGCAGATGAATTAAATCATACTTATAAGAAGTTAAATGATACTAAGGATAATGCAGCTAAAGAAATACAAAACAACCTTTTTGAAGTAAACACTATTCTTGATCAATTAAATTCTATAAATAAAGAAATAATAACTGTTACCATTGCAGGGAACAATCCTAATGACTTATTAGATAGCAGAGATTTACTTTTAGATGAGCTAAGTACAAAGTTTGGTATCGATACTAGAAATCAAATACTTAATGGAATTACTTGTAAACCAGAAGATAATGACTCTATGAATCTAATAAGAAATAAAGATTCTCAAGATATTAATAAATTAGGATTTGTAAATAAATTAACAAAAAATCCAGATGGAAGTTATGATATAGAATACTATAAAAATGGAGATATGACTTCAGATAAAAATAAGGTTACATTAACAGGAGTTACTCTTTCTGATGAGCAATATGAAAATTTAAATAATGGAAGAGTTCTTGTTACTGAAGAAGATGGAAATGTAAATCTTACAGGTGGAGCATTAAATAATGATCAAATATTTAATCCATCCTCAGGAAGAATAGGTGGACTTCAATCAATTCATGAAGATGCTGAAAGTTATATAGAACAGGCTAATACCTTAGCAAAAACTTTAGCATTTGCAGTAAATGCAATTCATACAGAGGGTATTCCAGCAGGTGAACAGTATGCCTTCTTTGTTAATTCAGGAAATGACCCTCTTGATTATGATGGTATTACAGCAGGAAATATAGCAATGAATTCAGATATTCTAAAAAATGTTATGCTAATTCAGGCTGGAGCAAGTAAGGGTTCAGGTTCTACTGATGGAGATAGAGCACTAGCATTGGCTAGCCTAAGAGACTTTGGTTTGAATATAGATAGTATTCAAAGTGGTAAAAAGAAGGATGGTTCAGTATATGACTATAAGGCTTTTGTAGAAGAACATCTAGGTATTACCGCTGAAGGTAATGTACCAAAGTTTAATACTATAGATGGAGGAGTTAAGGTAGAAGGCTTCTTTAAGAATACTATAAATAAACTGGGAGTTCAGTCAGAGGAAGCTACAAGAATTGTTAAAAATCAAAATACTTTATTAAAGGGGCTTCTTGAAAGAAGACTTTCAACTTCAGGAGTATCCTTAGATGAGGAAGCAATAAACCTTGTACAATTCCAACATGCCTTCCAAGCTAATGCAAAGGTAATAACAACGGTAGATCAACTGTTAGATGTAGTAATTGGTCTAGTTAGGTAGAAATAGTGAAGATATAGAGGTGATAAAATGAGAATAACTCATGGTGTAATGGTTAGTGGCTTTTTAGGTGATATGAATACTAACTTAAATAGCTTAAACAAAATACAAAAGCAATTAAATACTGGTAAGGTATTTTCAAAACCTTCAGATGACCCTTTTAAAGTAGCAAGATCCATGCAGATGTATTCAGAAATAAATGCTAATAAACAGTATAATACTAATATAAAGGATACTATAAACTGGATGGATACCACAGACACAGCTCTAAGCAATGGTACTAAGTGTCTTCAAAGAATAAGAGAACTTATGGTATCTTCTGGAAATGCTACCTATGGTTCATCAGAACTTACTGCTATTAAAGAAGAGATAAATGAGAGAGTAGCAGAATTTGGACAGATCTTAAATACTAGCTTTGATGGAAAGTATATCTTTGGTGGTAAAGATGGAGCTTCAAAACCAGTAGAAGTAAATTTAGATGGGGTAACAGGTGAAAATTCCATAAGTATATCAGGAGATGAAAATATTATAAATAAATCTCTAAAAGTAGAGATTTCTTCTGGGGTTACAGTGGATTACAATGTAAATGCGGTAGAAGTTTTAAAGTTTAAGGACAAAGCAGGTAATGATATTGAAGTTACTCAATTCTTTGATGACCTTCTAAATAACTTGAGTGATGTAAATGGTAAGTCAAAGGTTGTAGGAGAAAACTTGGATCAGATTGATAAGGTAATAGAAAATATGATTAGTATAAGTGCTAAGGTTGGTACTGTGCAAAATAGGATGGAAAGTGCAAAGGATCTAAATACAGCACAAAATGAAAACCTTACAGAAATACTATCTGGTAATGAAGATATAGATTTCATGGAAAAGAGTATGGAGATGGCTGTAGCAAGAACTATCTATGTAGCATCGCTACAAACTAGCTCCAAAGTCCTTCAGCCATCAATTCTGGACTTTTTATAGGATTGAAAATTCTTTTCCGTAACCGGATAAGTGCTTGAAGCAAAATTTTTATTAAGAAACTCTAAGTCTACGCTTTTGTGAAATTACCTACCCTCACTATTCGCCATCCTGGCTCAGAGCTCGGCTCTTGCCGTCCGTGGCAAGAGTTACGGTAATTTCACAACGCTACAACTAAGAGTTTCTAAAATTAAAATTTTCATTGCTTCTGCGCTACTTATCCTTGTCACTACAAAGAATTTTCAAATATAAGAAAGTCACATAAAAGATGGTAGAAGTAAAATTCTTTCCATGCTAGGAACGGTGCTTGAAGCAAATTTTTATTAAGAAACTCTAAAAAAGATAAGAGGTGTTATGATGACCGCAGAGAAAAAAGATAAGAATGTTATTACCTTTAATAATGGGTTGCCGGGGTTTGAGAGTTTAAAAACTTTTGTTCTTGAGGAGATAGAAGGGTCAGAGCCTTTTAAGACCCTTAAGTCTACAGAGGATGAGAATATAGGCTTTGTTACTATAGTTCCCTTTGATTTTAAAGTGGATTATGAAGTTAAGTTAACGGAGGCTGTTATAAATTCGCTTAAGATAGAAGCCCCTGAAGATGTTTTGATTTTAAATACAGTCACTCTTAATAGTGATATTAAGAAGATAACTACTAATTTAAAGGCTCCTATTATAATAAATTCAAAAAATAACTTAGGGCATCAAATGATTCTAGATAGGGAAAACTATAGCATTAAACATCCCTTAATAAAGGAGTGATAGTATGCTAGTGGTAACAAGAAAACCAGGTGAAGGAATTAAAATTGGAGACAATGTAGAGATAACTATAGTTAAAATTGACGATAACTCTGTTAAGGTATCTATCAATGCACCTAAGGAAGTTAAAATACTAAGAAGTGAACTTTATAAAGAAGTAGGAGAAGAAAACATCAATGCTTCTAAAATAAACATGGAACTATTACCTAAAATAAAAAAATAATTTTATACATAATCTCCAAATAGTTAACTATTTATCCCATGACGACCCGCTCTAATACTCCCATTTTCTTTAAAGTGGGGGTAGAGAGCGGCTACGTACCTGGATAACGATTTCTAACCTTCAGAGGGAGTAAAAACTCCCTCTGAAGCAAAGAACTCTGTTAATATTTTTAACTATATGACTATATAAATATTTAGCTATATAAATATAAAACTATATAGCTAGTTGTTGTCATAGGGTGGGATTGAGAGGTTTATATATAAATATCAGGGAAGATAATTAATATAATTTACCGAAAATTTATTATAAAATATTATAATTTGGGGGAATCAATATGGAAGTAAGTAGAGTTAATGTTGGAAGAACCATGGAAGGTGTAACTCCAGCAAGAGAAGTTCAACGTGTTTCAGAAAATAATGCAACTACACAGGAAACTATAGATAAAAATGAAAATTATAAATTAGAAGAGATTAATAAGGCTGTTGATAAACTTAATAAATTTATGGAAGATGAAGATATCCATGCAGAGTATGAGGTACATGATAAATTTAACCAAATAATGATAAAAATAGTAGATAATAAAACAAAGGATGTATTACTTGAAGTACCACCGAAGAAAATCCTAGACATGGTTGCTAAAATGTGTGAAATGGTGGGGATACTTGTAGACAAAAAGGCCTAAACTGGAGGAGATAAAATGTATAATGCAGGTGCTAATGCATATAATGCGTACAAAAGTAATAGTGTTAATTATGCTTCTAAGGAGCAGTTGTTATTAATGCTTTTAGATGGAGCTGTAAAATTTGCTAAAATGGCTAGACAAGCTATATTAGATAAAGATGTAAAAAGTAGTCATGAAAATCTTGTTAAGACTCAAGATATATTTACAGAACTTATGATTACATTAGATCAAAATGCTGGTGAATGGGCAGTGAATATGTATAAGATATATGAGTTTATAAAAGAAAGACTTTTCCAGGCAAACATTAAAAAGGATGTAAAAATTATAGATGAAGTTATGCCACTTATAGAAGAAGTAAGAAATACATGGCAGGAAGCTTATGAAGTTTCAAAAGGAAAAAGATAAGGAGGAATAAAAATGAGGATTACAGGACTTGCTACAGGGATGGATATAGATCAAATAATTAAGGATACTATGAGTCCCTATAGAATTAAAATTCAACAACAGAAGCAACAAAAGGATATAATGGAGATAAAACAACAACTTTACAGAGATATAATTAAGGAGTCTAAGGAACTTTATGATAAGTATTTTGATGTTGCTAAAACAGATACGTTACTTTTAAGTAAGAATTGGTCAACAGTAAAATTTCAATCTTCCAATGAAAATGTATTAACTGTAACTGGCGGTAGTGATGTAAAACCAGGAAATTATACAGTAACGGGGAATACAGCCACAGCAGCTAAGACAATAGTGACAGAGGGATTAGATTCAGGTAATAGCCTTGTGATAAATGGAAAAGAGTTTACGTTACAAGGTGATACAGCAAAAGCAAGGGCTGAAAATTTAAATAAAGAATTAAAAGCAGCAGGAATGAATGTATCTGTTAGGTATAGTGATTTTGCAGGAACGGAAGCTGGAAATCAAAGTGGATTTATCTTTGAATCCACAGTTTTAGGTAAGGATAGTGCATTTACAATGGGTGGGACAAGTTCATTAGTAGGCACTATAGTAGGTGGAATAGATGCAACAGCCGCAACTGTAACTGGTTTTACAGTTCAAGATTTAAAAGATGCTAATGGTGAAATAAATATAAATGGTGAAATAGTAACTATTGATATTACACCTGAAAATGTTAATGATGATATAGAGAAATTATTACAAAGTAAATTAAAAGATAAAAAATTAACTGCGGAAATTGATGACAGTGGCAATATTACTTTTAGTAGCACAACATTAGGAAGTAAAGTTGAAGACCCTAATATCAAAATAGGTGGTAATGCTGGAACTTTTACTAGTGGAATAAATGCTACTTATACTACTAATACTTTAAATGCAGCTGATATAAAAGGGAAAACTATATCTATTAATGGAAATGTTATTGACTTATCTAAAGCAGTTGATGGACAAGAGGTAGAATATTTAAATAAGGTATTAAAAGAACAAAACATAAAGGTAACGGCTAAGTTAGATGAAGTTGATACAAGTAAGATTATATTTACTTCTACCAAAGCTGGAGCAGATGGTAAAGTTGATGTAGGTATATTAGATGGTACAACAATGTCATCACAAGGCACAGACGCTGAAATAGTAGTAAAAGATGATAAAGGTGGAGTGTTTACTCATACTGGTATTTCTAATACGCTAACTTTAGATGGAATGACTTTTAAATTTACAGGAGAAATACCAGCAGAAGGGATAAGTGTAAATGGTAAAAATGATGCTGCTGGGGTAAAAGATAAGCTTGTTAATTTTATTAACGATTATAATAAGCTTATGGAAAAGCTTAACACCTTAACTATAGAAAAAAGAAATAAAAACTATATGCCATTAACAGATGAGCAAAAGAAAGAAATGTCAGAGAATGAGATAAAAATTTGGAATGAAAAGGTTAAGCAAGGGCAGTTATATAAAGATTCTGATGTATCAAGAATANNGAGTGCTATGAGAGGTCTTGTAGATGGAGTAGACGGAAATTTAGAGAAATTTGGTATTAAACCAGTTGCAGATTATCAAGGAACTAAAAATGGAACTTTTACAATTGATGAAGATAAACTTACTAATGCTTTAGAAAATAATTTAGAAGATGTAATGAAATTATTTATTTCAACTCCACCATCAGATGATAGTTTGACCACTCTAGAAAAGAATAAAGCAACAGGCTTAGCTCAAAGGTTAAAAGGCATACTATATAATGAAACTGTAAGCATATCATCAAGTTTAATTAAAAAAGTTGGTGTAGAAGGTTCAGTTTCATCAGTTAATAGTGAGATAACTAAAGCTATAAAAAAATATGATAGAAAGATGGAAGACATGGAGAAGGATTTTGTGAAAAGAGAGCAACAATTATATTCTAAATGGGCAACCATAGAATCTATGATGAATAAGCTTAATGCTCAACAAAGTTATCTTACATCTCAATTAGGTATGTAGTATATTATGGAATTAAAAGAATTGCTTTTAAGGTATAAAGAAATCACAGAGAAGTTTATTGAAGCTATAAAAAATGATGAAGAAGCCAATAAATTTCTAGAAGAGAGAACAGAAATAATAGAAGAAATGAACAGTATGGATATAAAAAAAGAAGAATTAAAGAAAGTAGTAGAAGAAATAAATTTATTAACTGTGGAAAAAGAAGCTTTTAATATTCTTAATGAAGAAAGAAGTAAAATAAAAGATGAGATCTTTCAATTAAAAAAAAGTAAAAGGGCTGCTTTTACATATGAAAATAAATTTAATGGTATTAATTTTATAAATAAAGAGATATAAAATTAAAAAACAAAAATTAATAAAAAAAATAAAAAAAAGTGTAAAGTTCATCTTAAACCTACCGATAAATATATTAGAAGATAAAATTAGAATAAACTCATGAGAAACATATCTAGTTATATACTTCTATCAAAGAAGTTATAAATATAAAAGGACAAGGATGTCCGTTAAAATCAAGGAGGAATTAATTATGATAATCAATCACAACATGAACGCGTTAAACGCACACAGAAACATGGGAATCAACAATACTTCAGCAGGTAAATCTATGGAGAAATTATCTTCAGGATTAAGAATAAACAGAGCTGGAGATGACGCTGCAGGACTTGCAATTTCTGAAAAAATGAGAGGACAAATCAGAGGTTTAGAGCAAGCTTCTAGAAACTCTCAAGATGGTATTTCTTTAATTCAAACAGCAGAAGGTGCTTTAAATGAAACTCACAACATTCTTCAAAGAATGAGAGAATTAGCAGTTCAAGCATCAAATGATACAAATATCCAAGATGATAGAGCTCAAATTGGTAAAGAAATTACAGAATTACAAAATGAAATCAACAGAATAGCAAGCCAAACTGAGTTTAATAAGAAAAAACTTATTAACGGATCTTTATCAGGAGCTGATGGTAATGCTTCAGTTTTATTACAAGTTGGAGCTAACTCAAAACAAACTGTAGGTTTAACTATTGCAACTATGACAGTATCTGCTTTAGGAGTAAGTGCTGGTAAAATAGTAATATCAAATGCTACTAGTGCAGCAAGTATTACAGCGATGATAGATACTATCAACACTGCAATAGATAGTGTTTCTGGAGAAAGAGCAAAACTTGGAGCAATGCAAAATAGATTAGAACATACAATTGCTAATGTTAACACTTCTTCAGAAAACTTAACAGCTGCAGAATCAAGAGTTAGAGATGTTGATATGGCTAAAGAAATGATGAACTTCTCTAAAAATAACATTTTACAACAAGCTGCACAAGCTATGCTTGCTCAAGCTAACCAACAACCACAAGGAGTTCTTCAATTATTAAGATAATTTAGAACTGAATTACTTGTAAGAGGTACCGATTTATCGGTACCTTTTTTGTGTGTAGAGTATTTAAGTTTTTGTGTGAAACAACGATAATAGTGATATATAGGAAAGTGACATAGAAAAGGAGTGATTTATATAGTTATTAATAAATTAACACAAAATAACATGGATAAAGCTACAGAATATGAAGTATATGAAGAAATAAGTAAAGATAATAAAAAGATACTAAGAATATTAACTGAGGGAAAAAGTATTTATTTAGGAAGCAAATATTCTGTTCAAAGGGATATAGATTCTATAAAGGATTTTATTTTAAGTAATGGGAATAAATATAGTGTAATCATTGGATTAGGAACTGGAGAGTACATAAAAGAAATAGAGCCTTTCGTTAAAGAAGATAATAAGCTAATTATAATCGAACCTAATATTGAGGTTTATAATAAATATATCTATGGAAAAGAAAATAAGTATGAAAACATAGCAATAATTTCTATGACAGATGAATATTTAAAGTATTTAGAAATATATATTGGGAGTATTGCTTTAAAGTCCTTTGTAGTATATGAATACCCTAATTATAGAAATGCATATCCTATAAAGGTTCATAAAATTTATGACCTTATTAGAAGTGTGACAAGAAGAAGAGTTATTAATAGAAACACTAATATAACTTTTTCTAAGATTTGGTTTGAATCTACTATTTGTAATCTAAAATATTTAAGTAAAAGTAAAAATATAGTTAATATGAAAAATATGTATAGTGGTAGGCCGGCAGTTATAGTATCTGCGGGACCATCATTATCTAAGAATATAAGTCAACTTAAACAGTTTGAAGATAAGGCTGTGATTTTTACGGGAGGAAGAACCTGGAGAACTCTAATAGAAGAAGGAATAAAGGCAGATTTTTTATCTATTGTAGATGCCCATGAATTATCCTATGAATTGGTTGATGAAGTTATTAAAAAAGAAGAAATCACATTAGTACATTCAGAGATTTTGCCTAATAAGGTACTAGAATTACATAAGGGGAATAGAGTATTTTATCCTTATGCACCTTGGATAAATGATATGGTAGATAATCCAAATTTTAATTTTACATATTCATCTGTTGCACATACTTGTACAAAAATAGCTATGTATATGGGATGTAATCCCATAATATTTATAGGTCAAGATTTAGCTTATACAGATGATAAGGTTCATGCAAAAAATGCTGAATTTGTACAAGAAAAGTATAAGGATAAAGAAGATATTAATAAGGTGGCTGATGAATTTAGTCTCTATGTGGAAGACATATATGGCAATAAGGTAAGAACAAGTATGACTTTAAGTTTGTTTAGAGAGCAGTTTGAAGAAATTATTAAGGAAAATTGTCAAATAAAATTTATTAATTCTACAGAAGGTGGAGCTAATATTAAGGGAACAGAAATTAAAAAATTTATGGATAATAAAGTTATGTTTGATAATGTAATAGATAAAAAACAGATATCTGTTAATTATGAAAATATGGACGGATGTATAAGCGATGATAAAATTATAGATATAATTGATTGTGCTATTAATTATTTAAACGAATTAGAGAAAAAATTAGTAGAAGCTATAAA